>NZ_VPEU01000060.1:0-9045 GCF_013416975.1 Acinetobacter sp. YH18001
AGATAACTGGTCTAACTGAATCATTGAGAAATCAAAGCTAAGAAATAAGATGCGCCTATTCTAAAGGAAAGCCTTGTGAAAATGAAAAATCTTGCGACTTTTACTGAAATGAGCCAGCTTTTAAATACTGTGAATTTATATATTATGGACGCATAAGTTGAGTATAAGCTCTATTTTCAGCATTAACAGTTGTTTATAGTAGAAGCTGATCGAGCAAAAAATACGATAGAGTAAAATAAAAATGAAAAAGGGATTTTTAGTTTTATCTGCACTGGGTCTACTGGCATCGACTTCAAGTCATGCCAAAGTAAATGTCTGTGTTTTTGATTTGCTGGGCAAGTCTGGCGAATCTTTTAAATTACTGGAAGAATGGGCCTTAGCTGCAAAAGCTTGGAATGCTGATGTTCAATTGACTGCCTATCAGGACGAAGCCAAAGTGGATCAGGATGCCAAGGCAGGTAAATGCGATGGCTTCTATATGACCTCCATGCGGGCCCGCGCCTATAACAAATTCGCCGGCTCGATTGATGCGATTGGTGGTGTGCCAAATAATGACATTGCCATGAAAGCCATCAGTTATGTACTGGACAAACGCAACAGCAAGCGCTTGATCACCCAGATTGGCAAAGAAAAATTTGAAGTGGCTGGGATCGGACAGATTGGCCCGGCTTATATTTTTGTCCGTGATCGCGAGCTGAATAAACTGGAACAGGTAAAAGGCAAGAAATTTGCCGTGCTACATTATGACTATGCCCAGAAAATTATGGTCAATCGGATTGAAGCCGTGCCGGTAATGTCGGAAATTTCCAATTTTATCCGTAAATTTAATCAGGGCGAAGTCGATATTGTGGCTGCACCGGCTTATGCCTTTAAACCGCTTGAATTAGAAAAAGGTCTGGGCAATAAAGGCGCCATGATTAATTTTCCAGTAATCAATGTCACTGCCGACCTGATCATCCGGCAGGATAAATTTCCTGACTCTTTCGCAGTACAATCCAGAGACTGGTTTGTGAAACAGTTGCCGCGCAGTTTTGCCATGGTGAAACGTATGGAAGCGGAAATTCCCAATAAATATAAGCTGAACTTAAGCCGTGAAGATCGCATTGCCTATCAGAAGATTCTGCGCGAAGGCCGCATCGATTTAACCCGGCAGGGGATTTATGATCCCGGCATGATGACGGTATTGAAGCGTGCCCGCTGTACCGTCGAAAGAACCAATTTTGAGTGTTCAATTAGTGGCGAATAAAATTCAAATGATGTATATCTTTGTAACTCTCACGGATTAAATGTAATGATACGAAACTTCTATTAAATATTAAGAAATTGATATTTAAAAATATTTTATAAAATAATATTTAGAACATACGCTGATTTATCTTTATAGGCCAAAACACGGGTTTTAAATGGAGTAAATGCTCTATTTTTTTTAATTAAACTTGCTTAATATTTGTTCCGTGTACGGACACTCAGCGAATAACAAGATTCCAAAGGATAATACAATGAAAAAAGCACTCTTATCATTGGCTGCACTTTCTACATTTGGTTTTGCCAATGCAGTGCATGCAGAAAAAGTCGATATCTGCGTGTTTGACTTACTGGGTAAATCGGGTGAGTCTTTCCAGATGGCGCAAGAATGGGCACTGGCTGCAAAAGGCTGGGGCGCAGAAATCAATCTGATTGCCCGCCAGGATGAAGCTGTTGCCGACAATGATTTTAAAGCCGGAAAATGTGATGGTGTATTTATGACTGCCATGCGCGCCCGTCAATACAATAAATTTGCCGGTTCTATCGATGCACTGGGCGGTGCACCGAGCAATGCAATTGCACAGCGTGCCATTAGTTTTGCGCTGGACAAACGCAATGCCAGCAAAATGGTGACTAATCTGGGTGGTAAAAAATACGAAATTGCCGGGATTGCACCACTTGGTTCGGCGTTCATCTTTGTCCGTGACAAAAATATTAACTCGATCGAAAAAGCCGCAGGTAAAAAATTCGCGGTATTGGGCTATGACGATGCCCAGAAAATTATGGTGCAGCGTGTCGGTGCCCAGGCTGTGATTTCCGATGTATCCAATTTTGTGGCCAAATTTAACAATGGTCAGGTGGATATGGTGGGGGCACCAGCCTATGCTTATAAACCGCTAGAGATTTATAAAGGCCTCAGCAATAACGGCGCGATGTTTAATTTCCCGGTGCTGCATGTGACGTCCGATTTTGTCATTCGCCCGGAAAAATTCCCGGCAGGTTTTGGGCAAAAATCGCGTGACTGGTTTATCAAAAACCTGCCAAAAAGTATGGCCATGATCGGCCGTCTGGAAGCCGGAATTCCGTCGAAATATAAAATGAATCTGAGCGTGGAAGATAGAACCAAGTATCAGAAAATGTTACGTGATGGCCGTATGGACATGACCAAACGCGGAATCTATGATGCTGGCATGATGTCAGTGTTAAAACGCGCGCGCTGTTCTGTCGACAAAGCCAATTTTGAGTGTTCACTTCCGGGTGAGTAATTTGATTTTTAAAGAAAAAGCTTAGCTGAGTCTAAGCTTTTTTTGTGGTTGAACTGAGGCAGATCAGCCATTGTACAGCTGATTAAATAGCTTAAGCTTGATCTAAAGATTGATTTCTTATGATTAATATAAAAACAATTAGATGCGGCTGAAATCGCAATAACAAAAACAAGGTATAAGGACATTAGGATGATGCAAAGAAGATGGAAAATACTGGCATTGGCCGCAGCGACATTTACTGTTTCAGGTCTGGTACAGGCCAAACAGGTGATGTGCGTATTTGATCTGGTGGGCAAAAATGGCGATGTGTATAGCGTCATGAAAGATTATCAGCTGGCAGCGAAAAACTGGGGCGCTGATATCGAGCTTAGAGTGAATACCAATGAAGCCGTGGTTGCAGAAGATTTTAAAGCCGGAAAATGTGACGGGATTAGTGTTACTGGAATGCGCGGGCGTCAGTTCAACAGTTTTACCGGCTCACTCGATGCCATCGGGGCGATTCCAGATCTGAATCTGGCCGTTAAAGTGATGCAGGGTCTGGCGAGTCCGACTTTTGCCAAACATATGCTCAATGGCAAATATGAAGTGGTGGGGGTGATTCCTGTCGGTGATGCTTTTCTGTTGGTCAATGACCGTAGTATTAATACCGTGGCCAAAGCTGCAGGTAAAAAAATTGCGGTACTCGACTATGATGAAGCACAAAAAATCATGGTGCAGCAGGTTGGTGCTCAAGCCGTTAGTGCCGATGTCACCAACTTTGGCGCCAAGTTTAACAATGGTCAGGTTGATATCATTGGCGCACCCGCTGCGGTATTTAAACCCCTAGAATTACACAAAGGCTTAGGTACAAAAGGTGCGATTGTGAATTATCCGGTGTTGCAAGTGACCGGTAATATCATTATCCGTCCCGATAAATTCCCGGCGGGTTATGGTCAAAAATCACGTGAATGGGTGAGAAGCCAGTTGCCGCGCGCTTTTGGTATTCTGGGCAAAATGAAAGCCGATATTCCTGCAAAATACTGGATGGATATTCCGGCTGCAGATAAACCGGGCTATCAGAAAATGATGCGCGATTCCAGAATAGACCTGACCAAACGCGGCGTATATGATAAGCGCATGATGAAACTGCTGTGGCAATTCCGTTGTAAACAGAACCCGCAAAACTTCGAATGTGCCTTACAGGATGAGAACTACAAATAATCCTGATAAAATTACTCTGATTTGACTTTTAATCTGTAGAGACTGACCATATATTGAGTGTGTTATACTTCGATATGGTCTTTTCTTTTTAAAGACATTCCATTCAACAGAGGAATCCGCCATGAATGCCCAAGCGCTTGTGCTCACCGACAATGCCGCAAATAAAGTACGCCAGTTGCGTGACAGTGAAGGTAACCAAGACTTAATGCTCCGTGTGTATGTTACCGGTGGCGGCTGTTCAGGTTTCTCTTATGGCTTTAACTTTGCCGAAAGTCAGAATGAAGATGATGCAGAATTTGCCAACGGCGATGTGAAAGTACTGGTCGATTCACTCAGCTATCAATATCTGGTCGGTTCAGTTGTAGATTATTTGGAAGGTCTGGAAGGTTCACGCTTTGTGGTGCAAAACCCGAATGCGACCACCACTTGTGGTTGTGGATCTTCATTCTCGATCTAAACACGTACAATAAAAAAGTCCTCTTGATGAGGACTTTTTTATATCTGAAGAAAACTTAATTTTCCAGTTTTACCGCTTCCAAGAGGTCAAAAATTACTGATGTGACATCCTGACTCAGCTCACGATTATTAAAAATCTCATAAGCGCTAATGGTAATATCGGTATCACTTGGCAACAGGCGCTGCTCTTCTTCGATCAGGTCATTGATCGGCAAGAGGGTCTGTTTGATTTCCAGATGTAAAATATCTTTATATTCCAGATTCTCATCGTCCAGTTCAATCAGCTGTTCATTGAAATAAGGCAATAAAATCGCATGAAGATGTGGCTGAATATCCTCAATATCAAAGATCTCGATATCACGCGTTTCATCAATCGTACTAATGTGGTCATTTACTTCAATTAAAATATGGTAGTAACTCACATGAATCTCCAAAGATGGCCTGAACAATGTAGCCGTTCACAATAACATGAAATCCGAATAGAGTGTTTTTTTATAACACTTATACACTTAAATTAATTAAGGAATTCAGGCTGATCACTTAACGGTGATACAGCAAAGTCTTGTCGGCAGGTCGCAACTGAAAGTGTTGTAAATTCTGTTTTCCCAGTACCGGATACATCAGCGCCTCTGGATCATCATGATGATACAGGCCCAAAGCATGCCCCAGTTCATGAGCCAGTGTCAGACGCAGATCATCTTCTGCATCAAACTGATATACATGAATCTGATGACCCATAAATACCCCTTTATGAAATTCACGGGCAGGAAAACGTTGCTGGGCCTGAATGATATTCTGTTGATGATTTTCAAGACTATGTTGATGCAGCGAAACATTCAGGTTAAAAGAACTTTGCTGTCGCTGAAGATACTCGGCTTCCCGTTTAAAATTTTCCGATTTGCGCTGTAAAGCCTGAAACTCATATTCTAATTGTTCGTGCTCATAGGCAGATAAATTTGGCTGATGCCGTCGTTGCTGTAGCTTCTGAAATTCATAATTAATCTGATCTCTTTGCTGGATCAAGCGTTGTTGTTGACTTTCCAGATGTTGATAAGATGCTTCCAGATTTTTGACCTGACGTTGATACTGGGCATCATCTGCCAGCAACTGTTTTTCGACTTTCTTTAAGGCATTATATTCCTGTTGCCGTTGATCATAGATCAGATGAATACTCAGCTGGGCATTTTCATCATAGAGCAGCAGATCATCGCGATGGGTGCCCTGATGCCAGATCTCGACGGCTTCTTTGCTCAGTTGAATCACTTGCTCTTTACTCAGCCCAAAGCCTGCATCAACCTGATCGACCTTAAAGCGTAAACGTGTGTCAAAAGGATGACTGAGCCGGTCTGCAAGCGAGTTGTAGCGCAGTTGTGGATGAGCTTTGGTCTGCATATGCATAGAGGCAGACAGGATTAACCCAACGATGACCAGACAGAGTAGAAGGCGCATATTGCTATTGAGATGCTTATTTTTAAAAAATATAGCTTAATTTTAAGGCATTTCCCATGCTTATTTGCCTTCCTGCTCAGCTTTTGGATAAAGTCCTAATTCGGCCAAGGCCTGCTGTAAAATGTCCAGGCGAATCGCCGGATCCATATGACTGTGCATCTGTATATTCAGGGAAAAGACCACGATGTCAGCCTGTGGTGTTTCGATCCAGCCCGTGCACCAGCCAACTTGCGCTTCCAGCTTCATACCCCGGCCGGATTTGGCATACAGTCGACAAGCGTGGCGTTCCTGTAGCAATAACATGGCTTTAACCCATTGCTGAAAGGCCGCAAAATCAGAATTTTCAGGGTTGATGGTCGTTTCATGTTGGATTTAACTTAAACAGCTTTACTTGAACATACGATCCATTTTTAGTCATTTTACCTTCATGCTTTAAAATTTGGACATAAAAAAACCGCGCTATTGCGCGGTTTTTCAGTTAAAGCGACAAATTATTTTTTGTCATCTTTTACTTCAGTGAACTCAGCATCTACAACGCCGTCGTCCGCTTTTTGCTGTTGTTGACCAGCGTCACCACCGAATGCGTTCGGATCAAACCCTTGCGCACCGCCTTGGCCTTGAGCTGCTTCATAGGCACGCTGAGTGATCGGCATGATGATGTTTTGCAACGCTTCAGTTTTCGCTTTGATTTCTTCAACATCATTTTCTTTAGTTGATGCTTCAAGCTCAGAAACCGCAGTTTCAATTGCAGTTTTTTCGTCTGCAGTCACTTGCTCGCCCAAATCTTTCACTGCTTTTTGAGCAGAAGAAACTAACGCATCCGCTTCGTTACGTGCTTTCGCTAATTCTTCGAATTTGCGATCTTCTTCAGCATTCGCTTCAGCATCACGGATCATTGCTTCGATTTCAGCATCAGACAAACCTGAGTTTGCTTTAATCTGGATCGATTGCTCTTTACCCGTGCTCTTGTCTTTTGCAGATACTTTCAAGATACCATCAGCGTTGATATCGAAAGACACTTCAATTTGTGGCACACCACGTGGAGCCGGTGGGATATCGCCTAATTGGAAGTTACCCAACAATTTGTTTTGCTGCGCCATTTTACGTTCACCCTGGAACACAGAAATGTCTACAGCAGGCTGGTTGTCAGCAGCAGTCGAGAACACTTGAGATTTCTTCGCAGGAATCGTGGTGTTTTTCTCGATGATTGCTGTTAACACGCCACCCATGGTTTCGATACCAAGTGTCAGCGGAGTAACGTCAAGTAGAAGTACGTCAGTTTTGTCACCTGAAAGTACCGCACCTTGAATCGCAGCACCCATTGCGACTGCTTCATCAGGGTTTACGTCTTTACGTGGCTCTTTACCGAAGAATTCTTGAACCTTCTGTTGAACCATTGGCATACGAGACTGACCACCCACAAGGATTACGTCAGAGATGTCAGAAGTCGAAAGACCTGCATCTTTAAGTGCAATCTTACATGGCTCAATGGTACGCGCAACCAAGTCAGCAACCAAACCTTCAAGTTTCGCACGTGTTACGTTGATCACCAAGTGTTTAGGACCAGTCGCATCAGCAGTGATGTATGGCAGGTTGATTTCAGTTGCATTCGAAGAAGAAAGCTCGATCTTCGCTTTTTCAGCAGCTTCTTTTAAACGTTGCAGCGCAAGCGGATCTTGTTTCAAGTTGAAGTTTTGTTCTTTCTTGAACTCTTCAACCAGGAATTCGATCAATGCGTTATCGAAGTCTTCACCACCCAGGAATGTATCACCGTTAGTAGACAACACTTCGATTTGCTGGTCGCCATCAAGATCCGCAATTTCAATGATTGAAACGTCGAATGTACCACCACCCAAGTCATAAACCGCGATTTTACGGTCGCCTTCTTTCTTGTCCATACCGAACGCAAGTGCAGCAGCAGTTGGTTCGTTGATGATACGTTTCACTTCTAAACCTGCAATTTTACCTGCATCTTTAGTGGCTTGACGCTGGGCATCGTTGAAGTAAGCAGGAACGGTAATGACCGCTTCAGTTACTGTTTCACCCAGGTAATCTTCCGCTGTTTTCTTCATCTTTTTCAAGATTTCAGCAGAGATTTGCTGTGGTGCAAGTTTCTTGTCGTTGACATCAACCCAAGCATCACCGTTGTCAGCTTTGATGATTTTGTACGGTACCAGACCGATATCTTTTTGTACCGCTTGGTCTTCATAACGACGACCGATCAAACGTTTGATCGCGAACAAGGTATTTTTAGGATTCGTTACCGCTTGACGCTTTGCCGATTGACCTACCAGAATTTCGCCATCTTTATAGGCAATAATTGATGGCGTTGTACGCGCGCCTTCAGCGTTTTCGATTACTTTAACTTTGTCGCCTTCAAGTACTGCAACACATGAGTTTGTAGTACCTAAGTCAATACCAATGATTTTAGCCATTTGGATGTTTCCTCAAAAATTTTTTTATTCCCAAACTTTTCCCTTTATCAAAGGGAAATTAAAAGGGATTTACTTGTTATCCGATATGAGAGCCGTTCGATTTTTTTCAAGTAAAATTGTTGAAAAAATTTCACAAACTCCCGAATTTATTTGGCTTAAGCGCCAACCATGACCATCGCCGGACGCAACAGGCGATTATTCAGCGTGTAGCCTTTTTGCAAAACAGTGCCAATTTCATTGGCTTTGGCATTTGGATCAATCCCAACTGCCTGATGCAGATCAGCATTAAAGCCGTTACTGGTGTCTACCACCACGACTCCAAATTTCTCTAAGGTATTCAATAAAGATTTAAGTGTCAGTTCAACGCCTTCCAGCAGTGGAGTTTTCTCTTCACCTGCGGCAACAATGGCGCGCTCGAGATTGTCGACGGTTTCTAAAAGTTCTTTAGAGAACTTTTCTAAAACGGTATCTTTATGCTTTTCAGATTCACGCTGAATACGTTCCACACTTTTTTGTGCTTCGTAGACTGCATTGGCCGTACGTGCTTTTTCTAACTTTAAGTCACCTTCAAGCTGCGCAATCTGCTCTTGTAAAGACTCAACGGAAACTTCTGCCTGCTCGGTTTCAGCTTGAGTTTGCGCTGTATCTTGTTCCGCTTGCTCTTGCTCAAATTTTTGAGCTTGCTCGTTTTGCTCAGTCGCCATTGATTTACTCCGTTTAAATGGGTTCTTAAACATGTACAGTCCTCAGGCCTCAGTATTCACTGCGTTAATGCTGAACTGCCATGGTTGAAGTTCTTGATTACCTAAAGAAATCGGGGCAGGGTGTAAAAATTCAAGCGTCAGTCAAGATTAAATTTAAGATTTATCTCTGTACACGACAAATTTCACAGAACCCTTATCCTATCAGGATTCTGCTTTCTTAAAATTGCCAAAATTTCCTTAAACTCTTCTTTTTTCCCAAAACCAATTAAACGCTGAATCGCCATTTGAACA
>NZ_VPEU01000061.1:0-8996 GCF_013416975.1 Acinetobacter sp. YH18001
CTTGAACCACATCCGGACAGTTATGGCAGCTGAGTGATACAAATACATCAAAATCAGATTTGATTCCTAAGCCTTTAATCGACTCTAAAACTTCAGCAGATACTTTCGGTGCATAACCAGAGCTTTGTAGTAAAGCCAGAATCAGTGAGGTGAATTCATGCCCCATTGGCAGACCTGCGAAGTAGACACGTGGTTCTTCACCTGCTTTGGCAATACCAAAGCTTGGTGCACGTTGGTTCTGGCCATCAAAACGCGCAGTGACTAAATCAGATAATGCAGCGATTTCCTCTACCAGTTCTTTGATTTTTGCAGATTTGTCGGAATCATTTAAAGTCGCAACCAGTTCAATCGGGCTTTCCAGACGTTCGAGTAGTGTTTTTAATTGAGCTGAAGTATTTTGGTCTAACATTGCTAAGCTCCAAAGGAATAAATATTTATTTGATAAAGCGATATTAATGCATAAATCAAAATAGGTAAAACAGTTTGTTTTTATATTATAAATCGTTTTTTTAGATCATTGGTTTGATAATTATTTTTGGTATTTCAACTTTTAATTTTTATACTGTTTCATCAGCAGATAAAAAATGCTCCTAAACAGGAGCATTTCTAAAACATTAATTTATCCGTTGCTCGATACGCAAGGATCGGCCTTTGATTGAATTGGCCAAGAAGAACAGAACCAAACTCAGAAATGCCGATAAAATGGCCACTCCAATAATCACCAGATAAGTGATCTGACTCAACTGGTTTGCCTGTTGTACTTGCGTATTTACACTCTTGGCAACCGGTGTCATGGCTTGACCATAGATCTGTTGCTGCATGGTCCAGAGTTGTTCCGACTTAAAGCCATATTGCTCAAATTTTGCATCCTGCTTTTCTGCTTCTACCAGATTGAATACATAAGGTTTTGCAGCCGATAAATCTTGCGGTTTATGCAAAAGTGCTGTTTGTGCCAGTAAATAAGATTTTACCGGTGCGGCAATCTCTGAATCGGCGAGGTATCGTGCAATTTCACTGTCATTGATATTGCTATCGTAATACACCACCTGCTGATAAGCATCATGCCGGTCATTCCGTAAATCATGCTGCCAGTAAGTTAATCCCGACCAGATCACGATAAAGGCAATTAGCCAAGCGACAAATTTCAGCACAAAAGACTGAAAGCGCACATAAAAGAAACGCAGTTTCTTTAATAGGCCAATGATAAAAAATGCACCGATAAAAGAAGCAAAAATTTTAATAATCAGCCAGCCAAACCAGCTCAGCAAACTAAAAAAATAATCCGGACTATCACCAATGCTGGCCAGCGTGGCATCTACACTGACCGGTAAATGTAACTGCTGCACTTCGGTACTCAGGCCAAAAAAGCCATAGACCAGTTCCTGCTGAAAAAACAGACCAATGATGGAGGCAATAAATACCGTAGAACTGGTGATACCCAATAACATCAAATTGCGTTGACGTTTCTTGAGCGCAACCACGCCTTGCTTGATCTCACCAGGAGACACCGCATATTCATCTAAGGGAGGCAATCTTTACTCCTTTTAGATCTTCAACCACAATATTTAGTTGGGCTTTGATCCGCTCGTACTTGATTCAATCACCAAGTGATTCAGATTATCCTGTAAAGCCTTTAAACGCACGGTTGCTTCTGTGCGTTTTTGTACACCTTCTTTCTGAATCTGTATCACATCATTGACTGTTTTAATGAGGGTGTTTTGCACATGTTCAAGCGTTTCGATATCAATTACGGAGCGCTGATTGGCTTTTGCGGTATCGACAGAGTTCTGATGCAATAGATCTGCATTACGGCGCAGCAGTTCATTGGTGGCATCATCAATGGTATTGGCCAGCTGGACACTGTTCTTTTGTTCGCTCAGAGAAATGGCCAGACTGATCTGGTTTTTCCATGCCGGTAAAGTAATATTTTTAATCGCATAAAACTTGTCGACCAGCATCAGGTTGTTGGACTGAATAATCCGGATCATCGGCAAGGTTTGCATGGCAGATTGCTGTAAAACCTGCAAATCGCTGACCCGTTTTTCCAGATTATTGGCCAGATGGTTCAGATCATAAATTTTCTGTGTTGTGGTTTGATCTTGTGGCAAAGCGGTTAAAGCGGAGATTTCCTGCTGTAGCTCCTGCTCACGTAAACGGCCGGCTGCAATATGTACGCCTAACTGTTTATATTCATCCTGTACCCCGTCAAACATTTTATCCAGGGTATCTACACGCGCTTTCAAACCGGACTGCGAGGTTTCAATTTCTTTGACCAGCACATCGAGCTGCTCTTTGGTAGTATTGAAATGTGCATCAAAGTTACCTTTTGCACCTTTGAACTTGCTGATGATATTGCCAAAAAAACCTGAACTTTTCTTTTGACTTAAAATGCTGCTGGTATTCAGTTGCTGGGCCACCTGCACCACCTGATTCAGTTTCTGCCCTGTCGCATCCAGATCTCTATTTTGGACCAGATTCAGTAATTCATCAGTATAGGTCGAGGTTTTGGTCGCAATATTTTTACCATACTCAGCCACGCTGTTATGACTCATATCCTGCAATTCTTTACGTGCTGCCAGTACTTCCTGAAAGTCAGCAGGTTGCAAGCCCAGTTCTTTCAGATCCATTTGCTGAAATTTTTGTTCGACCAGTTCATTCGAGCTTTCAACAGGTAAATTTACTAAATCAGACTTGGTCATGGTTCACCTTATATTGTTATGTTTTCGAGGGTTTCTCGAGGGATTTTTTTAACGTTTTAATCAGACTTTCACGGCTATTATCAAGTTTTTCCAGATCACTTGTCGAGTGCTTGCTCTGGCTTTGTTGGACATGATATTGCCAAGCCGGAATCAAGACCTGTTGCGCTTCTTTAAAGCGGTCTAATAAGCTAAAGGACAGCTGCTGTGAAAGCTGCATCTGGGTAATGGCAATGTCATTACTGCTTTGCAAGGTACGCAGTGTATTGATTTTCTTGGAAAGCCGCTCAGAAAAATTATCCAGTGGATGCTGGTTTTTGATGAACAGCGGATATTCTGATAAAAACTCGTCTGCCGCGACAATATGCTTGGCCATCTGCTCACGTAGACCCAAAAGCTGCTGAAAACGGGCCTGAGATTTCTGGATTTCAATCTGTAACTTACGACTTAGGTGATCTGCTTGATCGAGTAAACGGTCCAGTCGCTGATAATATTCAACCTGACTCGAACCATAATCCAGATCGATCCCAAGCCATTTTTGTAGTGCATTAAATTTACGTTTTTTCAGATATTTTTTAGATTCTGCCAAAGCCTGAATCAATTGCTCAATGGTCTGGCTCAGCTGTTGGGTCAAATGCGGATCGACCCCATTTAATAACACCGATTGTGCCTGAATCAGAGAATCCGCATAATGATTCAGTCCATATTGATGGCTCAGTACAGGCACAAGTTCATTACGTTTGATCGCCAGTATTTCTTCACGATCAAAAGACATGTCAGTCAAGGCGGGTAAAGCTTCAAATCGCGACATGACGAAGACTGTATCCTTTTAGAGAGATTAAATAAAAATCTTGAATATCCTCGAATGTAGCAAAAAAACAGACCACGTTGTGTATATTTATCCAGAAATTCGTTACATCACTTTAACTAAATCCATGTTTTATCTTTATTTTAATTATATTTTTTGCAATGAAAGCAAATGTGTTTGATAAATTTTGCTGTACTGCTAGCTTAGTCTGATGAAACTCTTGAACATCAATCATAAATCATAGATGAAAAAAGCCATATTACTATGGCTTTTGAGCATGCGTTCAAGACAATATCAGAGATAATCCCCGGTACTCTCTGGCTGATAAAGCACTTTTTCAATGGTCACTTTCATGGTGTGGCCATCTGGTTGTGGCCATTCAATGGTTTGACCTTCGGCTAAGCCCAGAATGGCTGCGCCTATCGGTGCAATCACATTTACCTGACCTTTATCACCTTTAAACTCATGTGGGTAAACCAGTGTGACTTCCACAGGCTCTGGAGACGGTGCAATAGTCAGTAACACACGCGAATGCATGGTGACAATATTACTTGCGATCTCCGCGGGGCCAACTATTTCAGCACGTGCCAGTTCATCTTCCAGACGAATCATGGTTTCGCTCAGCTTGGTCTGATGCTCAAGCATGGTTTCCAGACGATCTAAATCCTGCTGAGATAAAATAATAGTGGTTTTATTCATCCTGATTACCTTTGTTAGATACCTAAATAAAAAATTAATGAATCAACAGCCAACAGGAACACCAAATACAGGTTGTGCCCATATTTGAATGATTCCTATAAATACAATGTTCAGATTTAAAGAAAATGATCTCAGTCACAGCGCTTATTGCACCAACACCTGAGCTCGTCTGAAATTTGCATAAAAATTTTCAGGTACTAAGCAGAATGTACAGGGTGGATCTAAAAAGCTGGCAATGAATAAATCAGTTCTTTTAAATATTTAAAAATGAGATTAGTCTATAAAAGACTTTAAGCCAGATTCAGAAAAACGCAATATGATTTTGTTGATGACTCATTTTCTTGTCCTATCAACATCAGCTATTAAATATTAGGCCTGAATCATGGTGCGATATAGATATAGTTTAACTCGAATTTCGCTAAACCAAATCCTGATTTTTTCTCGTCATTTTAACAGCTATAAAAAAAGCTCCCGGTTGGGAGCTCCTTTCCGATTAAAACCGATTATGCATAAACTGGGAATTTAGCACATACAGTTTCAACCTTCGCTTTCACCGCGTTAATGACCGTTTCATCACCTTTCGCATCCAGAATGTCAGCAATCCAGCCTGCAAGGTCACGTACTTCAGCTTCACCGAAACCACGGGTTGTTACTGCAGGTGTGCCGATACGGATACCTGAAGTTACGAACGGAGAACGTGGATCGTTTGGTACAGAGTTTTTGTTCACAGTAATGTGCGCAGCACCTAACCAGGCATCCGCTTCTTTACCTGTGATATCTTGTTTGATTAACGACAACAAGAACAAGTGGTTCTCAGTACCGCCAGACACAATATCATAACCACGAGCGATTAGCACTTCAGCCATGGCTTTTGCATTCACCACAACTTGTTTTTGATATTCTTTGTATTCAGGCGCCATCGCTTCTTTAAAGCAGATCGCTTTCGCTGCAATCGCGTGAACCAAAGGACCACCTTGGTTACCCGGGAATACAGCAGACTGTAATTTTTTCTCGATTTCTTCGTTTGCTTTCGCAAGGATTAAACCAGAACGTGGACCACGAAGTGTTTTGTGAGTCGTTGTCGTTGTTACGTCAGCAATTTGCACTGGGCTTGGGTAAACGCCAGCAGCAACCAGACCTGCAACGTGCGCCATATCAACAAACAGGTAAGCACCCACTTTGTCCGCGATGTCACGGAAACGCTGCCAGTCTACGATTTGGCTGTATGCAGAGAAACCTGCAACGATCATACGTGGCTTGTGTTCCACCGCTAAACGTTCAACTTCTTCATAGTCGATTTCGCCAGTTTCTGGGTTTAAACCATATTGAATCGCGTTATATGTTTTACCAGAGAAGCTTACTTTTGCACCGTGAGTCAAGTGACCACCGTGAGCAAGGCTCATACCCAAAACTGTATCGCCAGGGTTAAGAAGCGCTAAGTAAACCGCTGAGTTTGCTTGTGAACCAGCATGTGGCTGAACGTTAGCATAATCAGCACCAAAGAGTTCTTTAGCACGGTCAATCGCCAATTGTTCGATCACGTCTACGTATTCGCAACCGCCATAGTAGCGTTTACCTGGGTAGCCTTCCGCATATTTGTTAGTGAGTTTTGAACCTTGAGCTTCCATGACTGCTGGTGAGCAGTAGTTTTCAGAAGCGATTAGCTCAATATGAGCTTCTTGACGAGCATCTTCATTCGAGATTGCTTGAGCTAATTCTGGATCAAATTCAGCAATAGAGATATTGGCAAACATTAGCGAGGTCCTATTGATTTAGGGCTTTTAAGCCGTGCTAAGATTGGCGCGTATTGTAGCATGAAGTTTTGCATTTTCGATCATGAACTTTCTGCAGTTTTTTATAAATATTACTCCAGCCTTTAGAAATCATGACCAATTTAAGTAAAATCAAATTATTGAATTGGCGTTAAAGTTTTTAACTTTTAAAATTTTGAGCATTTTTTATTCCTTCACCATCTAGTCTTGCTTGAAATGTGAAAAGACTGGTTTTCTCGAGCGCTCTGCAAGCATTTTAAAATGAGATTCAAGCTAAGTTCCGCTTACCTTTTTATCCTCTATAAACCTAGAACAGCAACTGCGTGTTAACCCTTAGAACATTTCAGGTGTACCGCTAAATCTTTTCCTGCATGAGAGTTCTGAACCTTAACCTGCAGCAAAATTGGATTTATTAACAGCATTCTTTGCGCTAAAAAGTATATTTTTTAATATTCAGCCTAATCTTTTTCCCAATTTATCGTTAATATGAGTCTGTCTCTTCTTTTATGGTGCTCAACGCATGCAGGCCATTATTCTTGATACCGAAACGCATACTTTAAATGGTCAACCCATTGAAGTTGCCTATGCGCCTGTCGCAATTGTAGACCATAAAATCAGTATGGATAAAAGCCGCCTGTTTGATCAGCTCTATTCATGTGACGAACCCATTTCTTTTGCCGCCATGGCGGTGCATCATATTCTGGAATCTGATCTGGAAGGTCAGCCACATTACAGTACTTTTCGTCTGCCAGATGAAACGATTTATATGATTGGTCATAATATTGATTATGACGTTCGTGCCGTCGAAAAATGTGGGGTAGATACCTCGAAAATTAAAGCGATTTGTACACTGGCTTTAGCACGTCGGGTCTGGCCAGATGCAGAAGCACATAATATTTCTGCACTGATTTATATGATTACCAAAGGCAGTGAACGAGCACGTGAAATGATCCGTAAAGCGCATCGTGCCGATATGGATATTATTTTAACTGCCAACATCCTGATGCATATCGTACACCACCTGAAAATTAACAGTATGCAGGAGCTGTTCGATGCTTCTGAAGATGCCCGAATTCCACGTACGATTAACTTTGGTAAACATCGCGGTAGCGCAATTGCAGAGCTTCCTGCCGACTATGTGCAATGGCTATTGCGCCAAGATGAACTGGATCCTTATTTGCGTAAGGCTCTCGAAAATACAGCGATTAGCACGCTTTAAACCCCTTAAAACAAGTATCTGTTTTTTAATATATTCTTCATATTATTGTAATTATCCCAGACTATGCTCTAGCTGAATTTAGTGAACAACTCATTCAGCTATGATGCATTTTTATAAAACTCCACGTGGGATCGAGGTGCTACAGAATCGCTCTATCCCCTTGACCGCACGCCAACGCCGCTTATTGGTGCTAATCGGCAGCAAAGATTTTGATCTGTTACATGAGAGATTAAAGCAGCAACTTGCTCCCGCCGAGCTTTTAGAGCAACTTTGTGAAATGGCTTTAATTGTTCCGGCTCACACCAGCATAATATCAAACAGTCCACATCAGACCGGCACAGAAGTCGATACCAAAATCAATTTGGCGCATTCCGAGATTTACCGTCCCTTAAATTCACCTCTGCCCCTACCTTGTGTAACCGAGAACCGCAAAAACCTCCTAGTTCCTATCGAAGAGCTGAAAGAAAATTCATCTATTGAAACAAATCCAGACAATCAACCTCATCTACCTGAACCGCAAGCTTTATCTTTTGAAGACCTCAAATATCTGATGATGGAAAGCTTACAAAAATATTGTGGCTTGATGGCCAAACAGCAAATTCAGCATATTTTACAGGTACAGGATGTGCGCAGTTTAAAAATGTGCCAAATACAGTGGATCACCTCATTGCAGGAAAGCCGACTTCCTCCGCAAGAATTGAATCACATTCTGAAACAGATCAATTTCTCTTTGGCACAATTACAGCAAAATCAAGCTCATGAATAAGCATGTCTTAGTCTTTTAAACTCTTAAATGAGTAACTTTAGCAATCAAGCAGATTTGGATTTCAAATATAGATAATTGATTTTATATCATATTTATATTATCTCTAAATTTAAATCCTGAAATATCAGACTTAAGCGGGATAGAAAAAACCTGAAAATCTCGCCATATAGTGATCATTAAAATCCGCTTGGTTGCTATATGCCACATTATTTAGAATTCGATGCGTTTGATAACCCCATGCAACTGAGCAAGGTGGGCAATTGGGTCATTACCTTTTTAAGTCCGGCTGAAGAACTAGAACTTGTGCAACTGGCAATTACCTATGTACTGCCCCGCCAGCTCAGTGACAGTTTACAACCGCGACGTGTAGTGATTCAAAAAAGCTCTATCGAGCACCATTGGCTGATTCAAGCCATTGAATGTTTTGACAGTAATACTCGTCAGGAAATTTCTTTAAGTCCCGAACATATCACCGCTCAGAAAACCTTAAAACAGATTCTGCAAGAATTTGAAAAATATGATGTGAATGTACAACTTAAGCACATCTAATTTCTGGCTCACCTCGGTGGGCTTTTTTATTAATAGGGGATAAATTTTGCTTTTCTGCATTCATTAAAAACTCACCAGGAAGGTGAGTTTTTAATGGCTAAACCTGTAATATCGGATAGATGGACTCAATTTTTTCACCTTTGTATAACGTATTGATCCAGTTATTCTACGACTTTATAAATATTTGAAGACTTTTGACTTTCAAATAACAGTTCAATACTCGGTAAAATAGTTTCGCCATCTACCACGATATGTTCAATTTTTTTTACCAGATCAATTGGATCATGCTGATGTTGCTCTACAAATGAACGTAATAAAGCTTTCGCCTCAATGACCTTGCTAAATTGGTCTTTCACCTTTATATCAATATTAGCGAATGCGAAGCTTGAAACAAATGTACTTAAAGCAATAATCAGTGTTTTTTTTAACATGAATGTTCTACATGAATCAGATAAAAATATGCTTCGATTCTAATGGGTCTGCTTTT
>NZ_VPEU01000062.1:0-8847 GCF_013416975.1 Acinetobacter sp. YH18001
TTGAGCGATATCATCGATTTTAGCTTGCATGTTGAGCCTCACTTTGATGAGATAAGAACCAAGCTCGGCATGCCGGGCCATAAGGTACATGCATAGTCTAAGGTCATGTAAAATCATGACATAATCATAATATCTCTGCATTTGTTATAAAACTTGTGCCTGTTCTTCACAGTTTCTCTGTAATCTTTCCGTATATTAGACACAGTAGAACATGAACAATTTAATGAGGGTTCAACATGAAAAAGGTTTTGGTGGCATTAGCGATCTCCTGCAGTACATTCATGCTGAGTCATGTTGCAATAGCCTCCCCTCATTTCAATGCTGAATCACAAATGGATAGCCGTCATGGGCATGGCAAGAAAGGCCGTGAATTCCGTGAAAATGATCAAGGGCAACATGATAAACGCCGTATGCGTGAAGAACGCGGGGTCAAACGCCTGCAACAGCTCAGATGGCAGCCTGGCTATGTCATGCCGCAGCATTATCGTGGCAATGGCTATAAAGTCGAATATAAAGAGCATAACCTGCCTCGACCAGATCGCAAACAGCAGTGGTATAAAATTAACAATGACTACATTCTGGTCAATTCTGAAAATAACAGCATTATCCGGATTGTGGGGGATTAATTCACCATCCTGTTCAAGCTCCGATCCTCGTATCGACTCAACCATGTTTGGGTCTTTTTTTATTTTCAGCAATTGAAAATTTTTGAACTAAAACTCCTGCTGATTTTCACACTTTTGGTTCAAGTGATTTATCTTCTAAATTTCTTCATGAATTTAACAATTTAACTAAATAGCCCTCACGCTTTCTATGTACTTATTCGCTAATTTAATCTCATCGAAATCAGATCTACATTTTAGGTGAGAGCCATGAAAAAAGTCCTAACTACAATTGCGTTATCCCTAAGTGCTTTGTTGGCTACTTCTGCAATGGCAGCACCACAGCATGACCCGCGTTATAACCATAATCCGCATAAACCGGCACCGCACTGGAATGCCAAAGACAGTAAAAAATGGAATGACGACCGTCGCTGGAATGATGACCGCCGCCATAACAACCGTATGGTTAATCCAAGCCGTGACTGGCGCGTAGGACAAAGCTTACCGCGTCAATACGATAACAAGCGTTTTGAAGTGAGTGATCGCGAAGCTCGCCGTTTACCGAATACCGGCCGTTTCCAGCAATGGTACAAAGTCAACAATGACTACGTTCTGGTCAATGAACGTAGCAATAGAATTGTACGAATCATCAATTAATTTTTCTCCATTGCTGCTCGTCTTGCAGACACCTGAAGTCCCCTTCAGGTGTTTTTTTATTTCTGCACTTCCACTTGCGTTTTTTTTCATTAGAATCAAAGCTGGATCTTCAATCATTGAAATAGGCACAGGCATGACTTCAGCAGAAACCTCACACAGCACAACATTGCAATATGTGCACTGGTTTCGCCATTCTGCGCCTTATATCAATGCGCACCGCAATAAAACCTTTGTGATCATGTTTGATGGTGAAGCGGTCTTAAATGACAATTTTCAACATATCATTCACGATATCGCCTTATTGCACTCTTTGGGCATTCGGCTGATTCTGGTACATGGTGCACGTCCGCAAATTAACCAGAATCTGGCCCAGAGCCAGATCAGTACGCCCTTTCATCAGCAGCGCCGGGTAACCACACGTGAATCCTTAAGCTGTGTGATGAATGCGGTCGGTTCGATTCGTCTGCAAATTGAAGCCCTGCTGTCTATGGGACTGGCCAACTCACCGATGTATGGTGCCCGTATTGATACGGTTTCAGGAAATTTTGTGACGGCCAAACCTTATGGCATTCGTGATGGCATAGATTTTCAGCTCACTGGTGAAGTCCGCGCGGTCGATACCGATGCGATTCAGCGACATCTGGACAGCCATAATATTGTGGTGCTTGGCCCGACTGGTTATTCCACCACCGGCGAAGTTTTTAATCTATTGGCTGAAGAAGTTGCGACCAAAACTGCGATTCGACTGAAGGCAGATAAGCTGATTTTTCTGGGCAAGCAGCATGGTTTAATGGACAGTAACGGCCAGCTCAAACGCGAAGTCACCCCGCAACAGCTGGATGACTATATTCCGGCAGAACAAGATGGGCTTGAAAGAGGCTTGCAACTTAAGGCAGCACAAGAGGCCTCCATGAACGGCGTACATCGGGTGCACCTGATTTCCTATGCCTATGATGGTGCGCTACTTGAAGAGCTGTTTACCCGAGATGGTTCCGGCACCTTGGTCACTGACGCGCATTATGAAGAAGTGCGAATGGCAGATATTCAGGATGTCGGTGGCCTGATCGGCTTGCTGCGTCCATTAGAAGAAGAAGGGATTCTGGTCTATCGTTCCCGTGAACGTCTGGAAAATGAAATTAACCAGTTTGCCGTGATTGAACGGGATGGCATGATTCTGGCCTGTGCAGCCCTTTACCCGATTCCGACCACGGGCGATGAATTACGTTCTGCAGAAATTGCCTGTGTCGCAGTGCATCCAAGTTATCGCCAGTCCAATCGCGGTAGCCAGATCTTGCATTATCTTGAAGAAAAAGCCAAAAGCATGCAGATTCAGCAGCTGTTTATTTTAACCACGCGTACCGCGCACTGGTTTCTGGAACAGGGCTTTGAACCAACTTCAGTCGATGACCTGCCGGATGCTCGTCAGGCATTTTATAATTATCAACGCAATTCAATCGTTTGTAAAAAGTCACTTTAAGGTGACTTTTTCTTTGAGTGCCTTAGCTTAATTTCAGATAAAGATATCTGACAATTCCAATTTAAATTTTAAAATGCCATTGCTGCTTTTTAGCTAAATATATCAGCAGATTGAATTTATAAAAATAAATATATATTTCATAAGCTTGATTAATTTTATTGGCAGATCTTCATTGTCATATAAATCACTTTTTCGCATAAGTTTTGCGTTTTTTTATTTATCTTTTTTCTTCATTAGAAATTCCTGAATAGTTATTTTTTTAGAAAAACAAAAACGATTAGCGTATGTCTAGGTTTTATTCGCTAGTTTTCACTTTCGGGAGTTTTGCTTCATGCGCCAATCTAATGTTCAGTTTTTAGCAAAAACTGCAGTACTCGGTACTGCAATGGCTGGCGTCATGATGCTTTCTGGCTGTTCAAAACAGGAAGATACCACCACCCTAAACATTGGTTTCCAAAAATACGGCGTACTGCCAATTTTAAAAGAACGCGGCACGCTAGAAGCCTCATTAAAAAAACAAGGCGTAAATGTGAAATGGGTGGAGTTTCCGGCTGGCCCACAGTTACTTGAAGGCCTGAATGTCGGCAGCGTGTCTTTTGGTGAAGCAGGTGAAGCACCCCCCATTTTTGCCCAGGCAGCGAACTCAAATCTGGTCTATGTCGCAAACCAGCCACCAGCGCCTAAAGCCGAAGCCCTAATTGTACCGAAAGACTCCCCGATTCAATCGATTCAGGATCTGAAAGGCAAACGTGTGGTCTTGAACAAAGGTTCCAACGTGCATTATTTACTGTTGAAAGTTCTTGAAGCCAACAATCTGAAACTCAGCGATATTGAAGTGATTTACCTGCCACCCTCTGATGCACGTGCAGCTTTTGAACGTGGTGCAGTGGACGCTTGGGTGATTTGGGATCCATTCTTTGCCGCTGCTGAACATCAAATTGGCGCGCGTGTGATTGCCACGGGTGAGAACATCGTGAGCAATCACCAATTTTATCTGGCAGATCGCAAGTTTGCAGAAAGCCATCCTCAGGTGGTACAGGCAGTCGTCAATGAACTGAATCTGACCACGGACTGGGTTGCAAAAAACCAGGATGCAGCAGCCAAACTTCTGCAACAACCGACCGGTCTGGCCGTTGATGTCTTAAAAACCTCGATTTCCCGTATGGGCTTTGGCGTTAAACCTCTCACGACTGACGTGATTCAAAAACAGCAACAGGTGGCAAATGCGTTTTATGCGCAGCAGCTGATTCCACAAAAGCTGAATATTGATGCAGCGATTATTAAATAACAACAGAATAATTCGAGAATACAGATGCGTCATTTAAAAACGGTTTCCTACCTCAGTTTAGCCTTATGCAGCTTGGCTCTGACTGCTTGCCGGAAACACAAGCCACAGCGAAGCACTGCTGCAGAACATACAGCACGGCAACAGGTTCAAAGCATTGCGATGAGTTTTCAGAAATCAGCCTTGAATCTGCTGGTAGCACGCAATGACAAGCTGACCTGTTCCAGCGGGTTCAATTAATTCCTAATCACATTAGCGTCCAGCAACAGATTTGGTCGCCTACTACTCCACATTAATTTCTGAGCAATTTAATTTTAAGGATATCGAGCATGAAAATTTTCTGGTTTATCCCAACACATGGTGACAGTCGATACTTGGGCACCAGCAAAGGTGCACGCCAAGTCGATCATGCCTATATGAAGCAGATTGCAGTTGCGGTCGATAACTTAGGTTATGAAGGTGTCCTGATTCCCACAGGCCGTTCATGTGAAGATCCTTGGTTAACAGCTGCCAGCCTGATTGATGCAACGAAAAAACTAAAATTCCTGGTGGCACTTCGTCCCGGGGTGACCACACCTGCGCTGGCGGCACGTATGGCTGCAACCTTTGACCGTTTATCCAATGGCCGGGTGCTGCTAAATCTGGTTACTGGTGGTGATGAGCAGGAGCTAAAAGGTGATGGCGTCTATGAAGATCACAAAACCCGCTATAAAACTGCCACTGAATACACCACTATCTGGCGTGAAATTCTGAAGCGTTCACATACTGGTGAAAGCTTCACTTTCCACGGCGAACGCTTAAGTGTCGATGATGCCAAACTCCTCTATCCACCTGTACAACAGCCACATCCGCCGCTCTGGTTCGGTGGTTCTTCAGATGATGCGGTTGAGCTGGCCACCGATCAGGTGGACACTTACCTGACCTGGGGTGAACCACCAGCAGCAGTCAAAGAAAAAATTGAAAATGTCCGTGTCAAGGCAGCCGCTAAGGGTCGTGAACTGAGCTACGGTATCCGCCTGCATGTGATTGTGCGTGAAACCAATGAACAGGCTTGGGCAGCAGCAGAAGAACTGATTCAATATGTCGATGATGCCACCATTGCAGCGGCCCAAGCCAAGTTCAAATCTATGGATTCGGTCGGTCAGCGTCGTATGGCTGAATTGCACAACGGCGACCGTAGCAAGCTGGAAGTATCGCCAAACCTCTGGGCCGGTGTAGGACTGGTGCGTGGTGGCGCAGGGACTGCATTGGTCGGTGACCCGGAAACTGTCGCAGCACGTATTCAGGAATATGCGGACTTAGGAATTGATACTTTCATTTTTTCTGGTTACCCGCATCTGGAAGAATCCATCCGTTTTGCCGAACTGGTGTTCCCATTCCTTCCACTGGAAACCCAGAAAAAATTGGCTCAACCAAACTTGACGGGTCCATTCGGTGAAATCGTAGCGAATAACTACACACCGGATGAGAACAAGCAGGCTGAGAAAATTCAGGAGTCTGTTTAATGTCGAAAGTCGTTTCCGTTGAAACCCTCTCAAAAAAGCAGGTTTCACGTGGAACAATTCTGGGGCGGCATTTGCTGCCCTGGCTGGTTCCAGTTGTATTGATTGCCATTTGGCAAATTGCTTCCAGCACAGGTCTACTGGAAAGCCGGATTTTGCCTGCACCCACTGCAGTAATTTTGGCCTTCTGGAATTTATTGCTCAGCGGCGAACTCCAGACTCATGTACAAGTCAGCGCAGGACGTGCCATCAGCGGCTTATTGGTCGGTGGTGGTTTAGGTCTGTTATTGGGTCTGTTAAATGGTTCATCCAAAATCGCCTCTACCCTGCTCGATACCACTTTGCAGATGATCCGCAACATTCCGGCGCTCGCGCTGATTCCATTGGTGATTCTCTGGTTCGGCATTGATGAATCCGCCAAACTGTTTTTAGTCGCGATCGGGGTATTTTTCCCGATTTATATCAATACCTATCACGGAATTCGCTCAGTCGATCCACAATTGATCGAGATGGGTAAAAGCTATGGCCTCACGCGTTGGCAGCTGTATAAAGAGATTATTCTCCCGGGAGCAATGCCTTCCATTTTAGTCGGGCTACGCTTTTCTCTAGGGCTGGTCTGGGTGCTTTTGATTGTTGCCGAAACGATTTCTGCCCAGTCCGGTATTGGCTATATGACCATGAATGCACGCGAATTCCTGCAAACGGATATCGTCCTGGTCGGTATTTTACTCTATGCCCTGCTCGGTAAACTGGCCGATGTGCTGGCAGTCGCCTTAGAACGATTCCTGCTGCGCTGGCATGCCGGCTATCAAAAATAAATTGAAATGAGGAGCATGTAATGACTGATCTGAGTTTAGGGCGTCATGTCAATGACCCGATTGCACCACCCGAGCAACCTGCGAAAGATATCAATCCGAATGCAGCCCTTGGTGCCGAAATCATTATTGAACAATTGCACAAATTTTATGGTTCAGTCAAAGTTCTGGAAGATCTGGATCTGCATATTCAACCGGGCGAATTTCTGGCGATTGTCGGTCGTAGTGGTTGTGGTAAAAGTACCCTTTTGCGCCTGATTGCTGATCTGGAAAAACAGAGTTATGGCGAAATCAAGTTTAAATCCGCACGGCATATCCGTGAAGGAATTACTGCAGATGATATTCGGGTGATGTTTCAAGACCCGCGCCTGCTGCCATGGCGTAGCATCGAACAGAATGTACAATTAGGCCTCGGCAAAGAGCAACATGCCAAAGCTTCACACATGCTGGAAAAAGTGGGCTTAAAAGAAAAAGCCGGGCTGTGGCCATCACAGTTGTCTGGCGGTCAACGTCAACGGACTGCCCTAGCACGTGCATTATCGCATCAGCCCCGTATTCTGCTGCTGGATGAACCACTCGGCGCCCTGGATGCCCTGACACGTCTGGAGATGCAAAACCTGATCGAACGCTTATGGACCGAGCAAGGCTTTACCGCGATTCTGGTGACTCATGATGTCAGTGAGGCAGTGCAACTGGCAGACCGGATTATCCTGCTGGATAAGGGTCATATTGCCAAAGAGTTTCGGGTTGGCTTGCCACGTCCACGGCAAAAAAGCCTGAAATTTGCAGAACTGGAACAGCAAGTCTTACAGGCGGTTTTGGCCACCTAAATATCCGATGAAGCCCAGAATAGGGGAGTTTTGGGTTTCATCTTCAAGCCAAGTCCTGAGCTGAATTTAAAACTGCAGGCTAATCTGGGTCATAAAAGCATTCATTTTTTGACTCTATTTCAAAATAAAAATATTTCAATAATTTAAGTATTTTCATAAACTTGCATTTTTTGCTCTGGCTTGATGCATTTAAGCCATTTTAAATATTGATCTAGAGGATAAATCATCATTATTCAAAAAATTAGCCATGGACTGTGTGCACAAATCTGATGATTTGCCGTACAATTGAGGATTCCCATTTTTTCATTGTTTTTTATATTTGCTAATGGAACAAAAAAAGAGTACTCAAAAACGCAACCAGCTGCTGAATGCTGCACTAGATGTATTTTCCCTGTACGGTTTTAATGGGGCAAGTCTAGATGAAATTGCACAGATTGCAGAAATGCATAAGTCGAATATTTTCTATTATTATGAAAATAAAGAAGCCCTCTATGTAGAGGTATTGACCACCGTTCTACAAAAATGGCTGGCGCCTTTACAAACCCTTGAGGCCGAACTTGAGCCTGAAGAAGCGATTACCAACTATTTAATGCAAAAAATTGAAGTATCGCGTACCCAGCCTAAAGCATCTCGTTTGTTTGCTTTAGAGGTGATCCAAGGCGCACCGCATATACTGGAAATTTTAAAAGGCCCGCTAAAGAAACTGGTGAAGCGTAAGGCCAAAGTCATTTCTAACTGGCAGGAACAGGGCAAGATTTCAGCAGATATCGATCCTGAATTGCTGATTCTGAATATTTGGGCCCTTACCCAGAACTATGCAGATTTTTCGACCCAGATGGAAATGGTGACAGGGAAAACCTTGCGTAACCGCAGTATGCAGCAACGCATTATCCAGCATACGGTCAATATGATGTTATACGGCGTGATTCCACGTACGGATAAATAAGCAAGCGCTTCTGATTGGCATACGACCATAGCTGCTATGGTCGCCGAGCAAACTTACCCTTCTCTCTTATTTTACCATTCGATATAAATCTAATAACTTTTTCGCACCCAGTAACAGGTTTTCTTCCCAGTCCAGATGCGCAGTCTCATTGGCCCCATCCGTAATATACTTGACTGAAATCAGGCGAACACCGAGCTTCTTACACACTTTTGCCAAGGCATAACCTTCCATATCGACCAGATGACATGGCACTTTCGCACTACCGGTTTCAAAACTGTCGCCTGTCCCGCAAATTCCTTTGGGTAAATGTTCAAAGAAAGCCTCCAGTTCAATCGCGGCAGGATAATCCTGATCCATGGGTGTTACGCCGACTTCAAAACCGAGTGGTGAAACATCCATATCACGCTGTACAAACTGACTGACTTCAATCAGGTCATGAGCATTAAAATGCGAGCTGCCGGCTGTACCCAAATTCAGCAAGGTTTTGCAGCCCGTTTTTTGAATCACCTCGAAGGCTTTAAAGGCTGCGTTCACTTTACCAATTCCGCTGTAATGCACATTTATGCCTTGAGCTTCAAACAAGCCTTTTGATTCATTGGGTAGCGCCATGATGAGTGCCAGATTGGACATTTGAAATACCTGATACAAAGAAAAATACAAAGAAAAGCGCTGACATTAGAAAGCAAAATTCGCTGAATGAAAAGCAGGAATGCGCTGATCGGATCCATTTAAA
>NZ_VPEU01000063.1:0-8824 GCF_013416975.1 Acinetobacter sp. YH18001
GATTTATGATTATCAAAAATTGATAAGAATTTATTACTTACCCAATATGCTAAAGGACTACCTGGGATTTTCTTAAAATCATCGGGTTTAGCTATATAAAACCAACCACAATCAGGGTTATTAATTGCTTCTAATGTTTTAGGTGATTGATTTTCATGCCCTTTAAAATCAGAGAGTTTAATATAACTACCAACAAAATCTGCAATGTGTGCTTTTCCTACAATAAAAGCACATACAGGAACACAAGCTGGTTCAAAAGCATTATATTCAAGCTGTACCAGTGATTGGATTGTTGCATCTGTCACTAGTTTGCTACGCATTTGCTCATAGGACGAAATAAACATCCATACGTAAGGTGTTACAAACGCTGTTTCCCCAGATATTTTAGAAAGGGCTTGGCAACGCTCTATAAACATAGCGAACATATCTGACTTGCTGTCAGGGAATGTCTTCTTGGCAAAATCTTTAAGTGCTGTATTCATTCCCTTACCGCCCATATACGGCGGGTTAGCGATTACAGCATCATATTGTTTAGCGAGGAATTTAGCTTGTTGTAGTAAAGGTAATAATTCTTTTGCTGACTGCTGACTAAAGATATCTCCTGACTCTGATGCTGTATTGAGCTTAGTTTCTAAATCAGGTAGCTTTTTAGCGAATGCTTGAGGAATGTGAATCAAAGAACCAAAAGTCGAAGCATATTCAAATAAATCCAGCAGTTCTTTTAAGTCTGCCTTCTCTAGACCTGTACTTGCTAAATCCTGACTGAATGCATCCAAACGCTCAGGCTGACTATCCTGTAATGCAATAATATTCAGCTTTGGTGGATTGCTAAATAAACGGCGGTCATCCTCACGCGCTTTCATCAATAGCGCAAAACTCGCCAATTGTGCCGCACGAGTATCAATATCAATGCCGTACAGGTTATTTTCCAGAATCAAACGTGGAATATCACGGCTACGGTAACCACGTTCTAAGTAAATCGCTTTTAAGCAATCATAGGCTTCCACCAAAATATGCCCCGAACCACAAGCAGGATCCAGCACGGTAATGCTTTCAGGATTTAAGGTATCGCCATCTTCACTGATACGGACATTAATCAGTTGTTTTAACTGTGCATTGACTTCATCGCTTTGCTCAGCCGGCTGAATATAGTATTCCCATTCACTAGCAAGCGTACTGTCAGGCTGTGCCATCAGCCATAAACGACCGACACTGTTCTGTACCAAATATTTTACAATCCAGTTTGGCGTGAATAATTGTGTCGCAGCAGGAATATCTTCACTTTTGACAACTTTACCAATCACCTGATCTTTCTTTTCAGAAATATAGAATTGATATAACCAGCCAATAATCTGCACATCCGACCAATCTTCTTCCGGAATGCTGCTCACTAAATCACGGATCAAAGAGTCGGTTTTGGTGAGGTTATCCGGTAACAGTAGTTCAGACTCATCAGAAACCTGTTCAAACAAGAGTGGCATGACCTGATTCAACGCATGACATTGAGCCAGTAACAGCTCACGGTACAGCTCTTCGTCTTTATTACCATCCAGCTTTAACTCAGCTACACGGCTGGTATTTAAACCTGGTAACTCAATATCCAGACATTCTTCCAGAATCTGTGGCAAGCCTGCACTACCATCTGCACTACTCAGTACACGACGGCCATGATCGAGTAAGCCTTTGCATTCCATGTAGCGAATCGCACAGAGACGGTTAAACCAGCTATAAGCAATATAATCAATCGTCTGCTCAAAACTGCTGGTTTGAATGCGTTTGATCAGCTTGTCACGAGGTTTCATGACGGATAGCGGAAAAACCTGATCGCCAATCAGCAGCAAGTCGCCTTTCTGTTCAGCCGGTAAAATGCTGTCTGCGGTGATGCCGTATTTGGCGGCCTGCTTGCGCATCGCTGCGATAAAATCGTTACGTGCTTGCGGTGCGTATTTTTTAATATTACTGGTATTCATCTTTAAACCTTTAATCAATGACTGATGCCGATATCCCTAACCCAAGTTAGCGGATACGCACACGCTTTTTGTCACTCACGATTTTTTTCAATTCAGCTTTGAGTGCGTCTACAAACTGATCCACTGATTCTTCTGTTTCCAGGTAGACACTACTTGAACTTTTGCTGTAAATGCTGGCGACATCGACTTCCACTACCGGTTTCGGTGGTACTACCGCGATCGCAGGCTTTACCGGACTCACAGCAGCTGCTACTGGGCTGGCAGTAGTTGCTGTGCTGGTTACGCTCTCTGCTTTGCTCTGAGCCAGTTGTGCCGCTTTGGCCTGACGCTGAATTTCAGTCTGAACTTCTCGTTCCAGCTCATACAAGGCTTCGTCAAAACGCTCGACGGCGGTTTGGGTTTGCAGCATATAGATGGTGGACAGGCTAGTTTCCACTTCAATATCCGTTTTAAGCAGTTGTAGTGGGCGTAATAGCTTGTTACTCAGCTCAGCGGTAGCGATGCCACTGTTTTTAATCTCGGCTTCCAGCTGCTTGATCTTGTCATCAATTTGCTCTAGCGCCTGACTGCGTTTTTCCGTCAGTAAGCGTTGATTGACGCCTTCCACCGTGCGGACCAAATCAGCGATTTTATTTAACAGGCCGTAGGGTGATTCAGTGGTCGAAATACGATGTAATTCGGAGAGGGCTTTCTTTGCCACCTCATCACTGCCCAATGCCTGTTTATTTTTCTCAAAATGACGTAAGGCCTGTTGCAGTTGTTGCCAGCTCGGCATCTGGTTACTAAAGAATTCATGAATATCACGGTAGTCTTCTTCCAGATCCAGATAGTCGTCCTTGTTCTCAACCACGGCCTTAAAGAAATCGAAGCTGTCGCTATTGGCCAGCAGACGTTCCAAAGTCAGAATCGACTTTTCAATCACTTTCTTGCCCGGGAACTGTCCGACATCAGTTTTACTCTTATACGACTTAAAGTTGGCTAACCAAGTCTTAAAATGCTGCAAATAGAATTCAAACAGCTCTTTCTCAGTCGCTGGCCCCATGGCCGAGAATAGGTCTTGGGTCAGTTGGCGTGCCTGTTTCAACACCTGATCATCAGTCTGGCGCTTTTTAATAATGGAAACATCACGGCGACGGCGGCTGTTTTGTAAAGGCTCAAAGGCCTCTTTCAGCTGCAAGCTGCCACCATTTAACTGCAGTGAAATCCGCCCCATTGCCGCCAACTGACTCACCAGCAATAAAATCTCGGCATCTGGCCAGCCATAAGGACGTTTGGCGAAACGATCCACCACGTCAGACACCAGAATACGTTCTGTACCGGTTGCCCGCAGCGAAATGTACTGTTCCACTTCCTGTAGGGCTTTCGGATTCGTTTGACCACCATCCAGAGACAATCCGAGTTGCGCCATATCATCCACAGTCAAGACGGCGTTCAGTTCACGCCAGGCATCCTGCTGATAGACTTGCAGATAGCTCAGTTTGGTATAGGTGTTTTCCAGCAAATAACGACAAGCCTCATCCAGCTTGGTGGTTGGACTTGAAGATGAAAGTTGTAGATGTTGACCCAAGGCATAACTTTCCGCGTCCAGCAACATTTCTTCGACCCGGGCACGCAGGCGTTTTTTACGCTCCTGATTCTCACGGCCACGGTCTGCCAGAATACGGGTGATATCGGACTGAGTGCCATCATCATTTAAACGGATGAATTTATTGGTTTTCAGCCAGGTGCGCAGTTCATTAAAGAACTGTTTATCGTCTGCCAGTTTAAACAGCACTTGTCCTTCAGCCTGAGTACTTTTACCAATACAGTAAGCTTCAGTGTAGAGGTTGTATTCCGTATCCAGTGGAGAAATGATTTCAACTTTCAAATCGCTCTCATACTTGCCATCCAGGCTATGACCATCCAGAAAACGTCCAATCTGATAATCCATCTTGTTGGCTTGATGGCGGTATTTGTTCTGATCGCGCAGTAAATCTTTAAAGATCAGATTGGCTAACTCTTTATTTTCTTCTGAAGCTGCTAAGTCAGTGGCTTTAATTTTGCGGGTAATGTCCCGCTCTTCATTGGTCAGGAACAGGAACTCATCACCATTCCTCGTAATCAGGCTCTCTTTTTCCAGACGCTGCAGGCTCTCTTCAATCCGCTTGCGTAATGCCAGCTTATCTTCATCAATTTTCTCAATCGACAAAGTCACCAGGTTATCTAGCGTACCTTTGATGATATCGACATAGCGGATCATGAACAGGGTACGCAACATCTGCACATCAAAACCATCCAGGGTCTTATTCTGCCCTGCCTGGTCGATGGTACGCTTCACTGCTGTATCCAGGAAGCCTTCGACTGAAGTATAGAAGCGGTGGAAAGGAACCAGGGCACCGACTTCATCTGTGGCAATCGCATTGGCGGCCATCTGGAATGCATCTAGCATAGATCGTTCACCATAGGCCAGATGTGCACCAGTCGCACCGACTTTACGGATTTCTTCAAATACTTTTTGTACCAGCTGGAAATGGTACGGCGCAAAAGGATAGTTATGAATAAAACTGTCTGGCCCCTCATAGTTCTTGAGGGTTGGGCCTGAACGGTCAAAGGTAATCTGATTTTTTAAGATATCGCCCTTTTGCTCAAACACCGATCTGAGCAATGATTCTGCTTCTGGGGTTTTACGTAATAAACGTTTCTGGATGACTTCATCGGTATTGGAACTGGACAGTGATAAACGGGTTTTAAAACGCCCAGCAATCTTGGAGAAGTCATTGGCTTTGGAAGAAGACATCTCACCTAAAACAGCATCGATGTCTGCCTGTGAGGTCACGATAATCCAAGCGCGGCCTTTACAGATCGTACCCAGGTTTTCAGTAATGGTTTGCAATGTCAGCATCAAGCGGGTATCGCTGCCAATAAACTGCCCCACTTCATCGACCAAGAATAACATGCGTTGCTGGGGTCCTTTGCTGTCCAGGTATTCTTTCACCCACTGACAGAAGTTTTCAACCGAAACACTAAAGGTCTGCTCAGAATCCTCAAACCATTTATGCGCAGCTTCTGCTGATAAGTTGAGGGCTTGGGAAATTGCGGTCTCGACATCATCCTGATAGAACTGATAGCCGTCACGTTCTTCTAGCCAAGACATGCCGCTAGATTCTTCAAAAGCCTGTTTAAAGCGCTCATACACCCCTTTCTGGCTCAGGTGACGTTCCATATGTGCAATATGTGGATGGTCAGCACTAAAACCCTGATACTCGTTAAACACGCGTAAAAACACATTCAGAATCGGATTGCCGTCATCATTTGAACTGGCTTTACTGTCGATGTTAAATAGGATGACATCGGCATGATGACTAACGGCCTTGCCAATATCCGCACGGATAAACGCATCCCGGATTTTGCTTTCATCAAAGAATTCTGCAGCACTGCGTTCGTTACCTTCCGCGTCACGTGCCACTTTATTGGCCAGAATATAGGACAAGGTTTTCAGGAAATGTGATTTACCAGAACCAAAGAAACCTGAAATCCACACACCGACTCGGTTGGCAATCGAAGGATCGCTTAGATCTGTGCCATAAGACTGGAAAAAGTCCCGAAAATGCTTTTCCAGTTCATTGGTGACCACGTATTCATCGAGTTCCTGATAAACCGTGGTATTGTCATTCTGATCTGCCTTGACCACCCCGTTAATCGCACGATCTAATGGCTTGTAAAAAAGTTCTTTAATGTTCATCTCAATCCATTCCCCCGAATTCTTATTTCTATTTGCCGTGTTTAAGGCACTAATCTGAATGCTCTGTAGTAATTGTTGCTTGGAATTTTTCCAAATAAACTCATCGCTTGACCGTCGTAATACCCCGGATAAAACAATACGACTGGCTTATGCCCCAGTAACGAATGCAAACTATTCAATAAGTGATGGGCACGTAACAGTGGCCAAACCGACCCTACCCCAGTCATCAACACAATATCTTGCTCATTGGTGGCATATTTACTCACCAGATACGGCGCAAACTTATCCATATGCAATGGACCTTTCAGTGCTTTGATGAGCGCTTCATCGCCTTTGGCTTTTTGCATTTGAATGGCTTTATCGATGAAGTTACGCTCAGCCAGATAATCCACCACGGCTTGCAGCAGGTTGATATTCACCACCTTCAGCTGACTGTGTTTTTTCTCCAGCATCCCGTCTAGAAAATGCAGATATTCGCGCACTTTCAACTCATCTTCAGGTGCATAATCAAAAATCCAGAAGCCAATTTCATTGCCCAATCCTTGTCCAGTGAGAAACTCAGTGGAAAGAATTCGCTCTGGAATCTGGTTCAGACGCTCATGTATTGTTTGACTCATTGCTGCCCCTCTACAACTAACGCGTCCATACCGACACTTCCATAGATCTTTTAATGCGTTGTTTATAATGTTCTTCCAAGAGGCTACGCAGCTCTGCTCTGACGATCACGCGCTGCAACTCCAGCTTACGGGTACTTTTTAAGTAACCGGCTTCTGCCAGCATGCGAAACACCACCTGCCCCATTTTTTTCTTGCTGGACTCTTTCCAATCACAGATATCCGGATCACGTTGTGAGCGTTCATCCAAAAAATCTGACCAGATATAACTGTCCAAGTATTGCGCCTGAGAGATATAGGCATCCCTCATCACCGTTTCCATAAACTCAAGCAGCAACAGGTTGCGTTCCAGTGCGCCACAAAAAGCCACCTGGGTCGCCAGCTCATCATCCCCATCACGCAAAGCTTTCCAGAAATCAGGCTCTAAGCGCTCAAGACGCTTACGAATGGCAGTGGCGTTACGTTGGGCTGAAGCAGGCGTTCTTTTTTGCAGAATATTGTCAATCTGAATTGCCTGATGCCATTGTTCTGGAGTCGCTTCTCGTAATAACAGATCCGCGATCAGCCGGCTTTCACGCACCATCAGGGAGCCACCAATCAGGTCACTGTCATAATGAAATTGTTCTAACATGGCCAATCTCCTATGAGGCCTGATCAAACAGGTAAGACGACAGCTTTTCGATATCTGAGCGTTGTAGTACCAAGGGATATTTCAAGGCATCATCCGCCTCAGCCAGCGTGATCGCGGCCTGATATCGCTGCAAGGTATAGTGAGCCAGGGCTTTTTTCACCGGAATCTGTAATCTGCCATCAGGCATGCCGAAGTCTTTTTCGACCAGCGCTTGTTGTGATGAGTTCAATTTTGGATTAGGGATCAGCGTCAGTACAATTTCTTCATGCCATTGCTGATCCTGAGCAGGGTCTACTGACTCAATTGCCACCACAACAGGTGTGCGATCAATTCTGGAGAGTAAAAAGTCCTTAAACTGCTTGCTCTGATGGCAATAGGCACGGACATGCCAGCGAAAACCGGTATACACCAGGGTGTGTGGGGAAATGATGCGTTCATGCCACTGCGGATTCTGCATCGAGGCATAAATCATTTTTAAAGTGTTTTGGTTGCGGCAGGCACGCAAAACTTCCCGAATCACTTCAGGACGTACACTGCGATCAGGTAATTGAACTGCTGTAAGATTCGGTTCTGGTGTCGCAATCAGGGTATGCGATTCACTAACCAAACCTGACAGCATATTGAGATATTCATTGATATGTACGGTAGTCAGCACCGGTTGAAACGTGGCTTTAGGCACATAACCCTTGACGGAGGGATCATGGACCAAGGCATCTGGGTTATACAGCGTATTGTAACGCTTGATATCCGCAGAAGCCTGCTGTCGACTGAGCCCAAACCAGCTCATTAAACGATTGGTAACCAAACGACCTTCCCAGTATGCAAGGAGCTCGATCGCTCGCATTCGTAGCAGGACTTCATGCTTATCTGTCGTCATATACCAATCAGTCAATAAATAGCAGCTTTAAGATTACCCTACAGCAAATATACAGTAAACATTTTTGACGGTATTTAAAGGTAGTATTGCAATCACCAGATAAAAAATATACGGATGTCTCTATGGGGACAGCCGACTAGCGAGGTAGATGAGGATCTGAGATTCTCTGAATTTACCTCTATCAACTGAAATACACAGCGAACTGGTTTTGCAAATGGGGGAAATATGGGCTTTAGATTTCGCAAGAGCATTAAAATCTTACCGGGTTTAAAAATTAATCTGACGCCTAAGGGCATCAGCAGTGCGAGCATTGGCAAACCCGGTGCTTCTTTAAATATTGGTAAAAAAGGCACCCGAACCAGCGTGGGCATTCCCGGAACAGGACTTTCTTATTCCAAGCATCATCCTCATACAAACAGGCCGAATACTCCACAGAACGCCTCTGAGCAACCACCGCCATTGAATAACCCAGGTATGCAGACATCCAGATCAACTGTCTGGCTCTGGATCGCTTTTGGGGTGTTGTGTTTTATTGTTGGAGCAATCGTTTTTTAGAGGCTTTACAATGATGTTTGATTTTTATCATGGAATCATTTGAAGTGTCAGCAGTAGGCCTGAAGAAACACCAAAATTGATGCTGAGTACGATATTGGTTAGGTGTTCAACTTACTTCTAATCTTTGAATATTAAGTTTAATCATTTTTTCAGTGAGCTTAAAGTTACCTTCTTTCCATCCTGCGATCACTGCTTGATTCATAGCATCTGAACTCACAGTGGTCCAATCGATCGTATAACCTAACTTAAATAGTATCTGGCCTAGCATGAAACGTTGTGAGCGACCATTACCTTCTCTAAATGGATGAATATAATTTAAAACAACAAAAAATCTGGCCATTATTGACAATGATCTGACGTGCCATACCTTCATCTGTGCCAATCTGGATCCGGAATTGACGCTCATGTACCAGTTCAATAAATTTTGGGCTGGTACGTGCCAATTGCTTCATACGT
>NZ_VPEU01000064.1:0-8735 GCF_013416975.1 Acinetobacter sp. YH18001
GTGATTCATCATTCCGACAGAGGTGTGCAATATCTTTCCATTCGCTATACCAATCGTTTAGAAGCAGCAAATTTACGAGCATCAGTCGGTACGACTGGTGATTCATACGATAATGCTTTGGCTGAAACGGTGAATGGCTTATACAAAACAGAGGTGATTGAATATCTAAAAGCAGATTGGCAAGGTTTAGCAGATGTACAACTTGCGACACTAAATTGGGTAGATTGGTTCAATAGATTGGTTCAATAAAGAGCGTGTACATAGTGCACTAGGTTATGTATCACCTTTTGATTTTGAAGCAATGTACTATGATAAGATTAACCCGTTAGGTCAGGTGGCCTAACTTAAATAAAAAACTCTCCGACAAACCCGGTACGGTTCACTATCTATTGTTATTCTTACCTGAAATTGATGTGAGCTTATAGAGACAAGGTAAATTTGCAAAAGTGCCGGCTATTCAGTGTTCATTGAATGTTTAATTTAATTTATTAAGCTTGACCTTGGAGTGGCTCTAAGCCTTATACTTGGTACAAATTTTTCGATTGTTATGATGATGCGTTCTACTACATGGATTACAGTCTTGGTTGGATTGTTCATGTTCCAAAGCTTTTGGAATGTGGCGGCGGCCTTTTGTGTCCATGAACAACAGCCTCAATCACAGCAGAGTTATCATTTTGGTCATCACCAAAATACCTTGTGTGCCAGCGATAGTCGTCAACACGATCATAATGGACAGTCAGAAAACATAAAAACATTCAGTAGCGATTTAGAAATCGGTGAAGATCATCAAGATCATCTACCATCGATGACGCATTTGATTGTACAAAATGAAAAAGTAGATGTGTTTCATCCAAGCTCTGAAGTTAAAGTGAATCCACAATTTCATTGGAAAAACAGCTATCAGGCTCCTGACCTGTTTCAACAAAGCCCACCTCCCGAATTTTCCCCGCTCATGGTGGGGTAGCCTAAAACATTCCCACCACTTTTATTATTTAAATAAGTGGGAAAAATCATGTCTTCACAATCAATTATACTCTTGCGTCATAGCTTGGTTGCTTGTATATGTGCAGCGGCTATGCAATATAGCTATGCTGAAAACGTTACCAGCTTTGAATCCGCTTTAGCAAAAGTACAAAGTTACCAGACTCAAGACAAGCTGTGGCAACAAGTTCAGCAAATATCTGAATTGAATATTCAGCAAAGTCGGTTATGGCAGAATCCAAGTATAAGTTTAGAACAGTCTGGCTTTGGCTCAGGTCAAGAACAGGAATTCAATGTTGGCGTTAGTCAACCTCTAGATCTATTTGGTCAGCGTAAGCTGAACCGGGTGATTGCCAATACCTCGAATCAACAAATCCAATTGCAACAGCAATTATGGAAGGCACAAAGCCAACTGATTGTTAAATTTGCATGGTCGCAATTTGCACTTGCTGAGGTTGAGCAGTCTGCTTATTCAGTACAGTTAAAAACAAGTAAAGCCAATCTGGACAGTGCCCAGAAACGCTATCAGGCAGGCAGTATTGCCCTGGTTGATTTTGAGCGTACCCAAATTGAAGCGCTAGAAATCCAACGACTTTATCAGCAAGCGATGCTGAATAAACAAGCTGCCGGTCGTCAGCTGTCTAATTTGTGGGGGGGAGAAACATCTTCACATCTTCAATTGAATAAAACCGCTATCCCTTGGCCAGAGCAAAGTCTCCAAACTGTGCAACGGTATATTGCTGAAGGGTGGCTAGAAAAATTCTATGCCTTGAACATTCAGCAATCGGATCATCAAATTGAAAATTTAAGAATTCAGGCACGTCCCAATCCGACTTTAAATGTAGGCATGAAACGTAGCAAAACCCCTAATGAAAGCAACGATACGACTTTGGCAATCGGCGTGGCTATTCCACTGAATATTTTCAACCGCCAGCAATATGCGATCCCGATGGTCCAGCAACAGCAAATATTGCTGAACCAACAGCAGCAGCGTGAGCTGAAGCAACAAATACTCAATATTGCCAACAGCATGCATCAGCTCAAAGGTTTACGTAGCCAGTTCGATGCCACAACAGCACAAGTTACTTTGGCGACCAAAGTTCAGAGCCGTACTTTACAAGGGTTTCAGGCAGGGAAACTGTCCATTACCGACGTTCAGCAAGCAACCACCCAACTGCAGAATCTTCGATTGGGTCAATTACAAATTCTACGTCAAGCTTGGCAAACTGCCCTCGCAGCTGAGGCACTCAGTATTGGCACAAGTTATGAAGAAATTAGCCGTTCGGATGCCTATACACAACTGAATAAAAAGGCAGTCGAAGCATCGCAAAATTTAATCAATGGGGGAGCACGATAAAATGAACGCCAAGCAAAACGGAAAAATATCCCAGTCTCTCATGATTGCAATTTTGATTCTGATTACGGTCTTGGTCAGTCTGGTTATTTGGTTAAGTTCAAAAAAAACTGAATCTGAGGGGCATGGTCATGATGAGGGAAATGCCGAACATTCTGATGAAGATAGTTCTGAAGAAGGACATGCTGAAGAAGGCGAAATACAACTGACCAGCCAACAAATGGTTGAACAAGGTTTAAAAGTTGCTGTTGCATCCACAGGATTGGTTGAAAAGCTGACAACCCTGCCAGGTAAATTGGTGGTGAATACCGATCAACAAGCGCATATATCGCCTAATTTTAGTGGTCATGTCGAGCAGGTCAATGTGGCTTTAGGACAGAGCGTGCAAAAAGGACAAACGCTGGCTGTACTAATCGTGCCTGAACTGATCGACCAACAGGCAAATCTGCGTATGGCACAGGTGAATCTGGATTTGGCCCGTAAAGATTACCAGCGCGAACAGCAACTCTGGTCACAGGGGATTTCTGCCAAACAGGATTACCAGCGTGCCGAAAATGCCTACCGTCAAGCGCAGATTACTGTCCAGTCCTCACAAGCACGTTTAAATGCATTAGGTGCAAGTGGCAATAACAATGGGCGTTTTCTGATTAAAGCACCGATCTCTGGGGTGATCAGTCAAAAAGATATTGTGGTCGGTGAAAATGTGCAACTGGCTAATCAGCTCTTTGTCATTGAACAGCTGAAAGATTTATGGCTTGAGTTTAATTTGCCGAATCAATTCTCAGGTCAACTGCAAGCCGGGCAAAAAATTGACTTTAAAGTGAATGATTCAGATCAAATCTATAAAGCTACTGTACAAAGCTTAACCTCTCAGGCAGATGTACAAACAGGGCGTCTGGTGGTGCGCGCAAAACTCGATGCGCAAGCTACTGAGTTGCGTTCTAATGTGTTAGTGAGAGTGTTGATTCCGGAAGCTACAGCAAAATCAGCCCTTCGGATTCAAAAGTCTGCGCTGCAAAGTATTGAAGGTGAAGACAGTATTTTCATCGTAGATTCAGAACAAAAAGGTCAAGTCCACTTAAAAGCACAGAAAGTGCAATTGGGGCAGGCTTCAAGTGATGGACAATGGCTTGAAGTGATTTCTGGGCTGACTGAAGGGCAGAAGTATATCGCTCAAGGCAGTTTCTTGTTGAAATCTGAATTAGAAAAAGACGAGGCAGGCCATGAACATTAATTCTGATCTGCCAAAACCAGAAGGTTTATTCGAACGAATCATTCAGTTTTCCATACAAAATGCGATTTGGGTGTTGCTCTTTGTCTGTACCTGGATTGCGGTCGGGGTGTATAGCTATCAGAAACTCCCGATTGATGCTGTACCCGATATTACCAATACCCAAGTCCAGATTAATACTCAAGCCAAGGGTTTTACTGCGCTTGAAGTCGAACAGCGGATTACCTATCCCATTGAAAATGCCATGGCTGGCATTCCGGATCTGGAGCTTACCCGTTCCATATCCCGTTATGGACTCTCTCAAGTCACCATTGTCTTTAAAGATGGGACTGATATTTATTGGGCCCGTCAGCAGATTAACCAACGGATACAGGAGGCGCAATCTGAGTTGCCTGCACAAATCGCACCGACGATGTCCCCCGTTTCTACGGGTCTCGGTGAGATTTATCAATGGGTACTGAAGGCAGATCCGAATGCGAAAAAGCCGGATGGAACTGCATACACGCCGATGGATTTGCGTGAGATTCAGGACTGGATTGTGCGTCCTCAACTGCAACGTGTTAAGGGAGTTGCAGAGGTCAACAGTATTGGTGGTTTTGAAAAAACCTATGTGGTCTCTCCCGATTTAAACCGGATGCAGCAACTGAATATCTCATTAGAACAACTGCAACAGGCTTTAGCGCAAAATAATGAGAACCGAGGTGCAGGTTATATTGAAGACAATGGTCAGCAACTGACGGTACGTGTACCGGGTACATTCAATGGGCTTTCTGATATTGAGAACACCATGCTGGGTAGCCCAAATGGCAGCCCAATTCGGGTTGGTGATATTGCGCAAGTCTCTATTGGGCATGATTTAAGAACCGGTGGGGCAACCTATAACGGCAAAGAAACCGTTTTAGGGATTGCCATGATGGCGATGGGTGGAAATAGCCGGACTGTTTCTAAAGCTGTGGATGCCAAGCTTCAAGATATTCAGAATAGTTTGCCTAAAGGGGTAGTGATTGAAACGGTGTACGACCGTACTACCTTGGTTGAGAAGGCGATTAAAACCGTTCAGAAAAACTTGGTAGAGGGAGCAATCCTGGTCATCATCATTCTGTTCCTGTTTTTAGGGAATATCCGTGCTGCCTTGATTACTGCCTGTGTCATTCCACTCTCTATGCTGTTTACCTTAACCGGGATGGCACAGAAAAATATCAGTGCCAATCTGATGAGTTTAGGTGCACTCGATTTCGGCATCATTGTCGATGGTGCTGTGGTGATTGTCGAAAACTGTATCCGGCGTTTAGCCCATACACAGCAACTGTTAAAACGACCTCTCACACAAAGTGAACGCTTTAAGGAAGTTTTTCTGGCTGCCCGCCAAGCACGTCGTCCTCTTATTTTTGGTCAGCTTATTATTTTGGTGGTGTATTTGCCGATTTTTGCTTTAAGTGGTGTAGAAGCAAAACTATTTCATCCGATGGCTTTAACCGTTGTTCTCGCACTGGTGGCAGCTATTATTTTATCGATCACCTTTGTGCCCGCTGCAGTTGCTTTATGGGTTAAAGGGGAGATCAAAGAAACGGAAAGCCGTTGGATGATCTGGCTCAAAACCCGATATCAACAGATATTGGATGGAGCCTATCATTACAAAGCGGTGGTTTTAACTTTTGCCATTTGTCTCCTGGTCATTACGGGTCTGCTCAGCACGAAGATTGGCAGTGAGTTTGCACCCCAGCTGAGTGAAGGTGATTTTGCGGTACAGCAATTACGTTCTCCAAGCACAGGCTTGGAAGAGTCTTTACGTATTCAGGAAAATACCGAAAAGCTTTTACTGAAAAACTTTCCCGAAATTAAAGCTATATTTGCCCGTACCGGGACTGCTGAAGTGGCGACAGATGTGATGCCACCGAATATTTCCGATGGTTATATCATGCTGAAACCACGTGAGGAATGGCCAGATTCAAAAGAAAGCCTAGATGCACTTCGAACCCGAATGGAAGCTTATCTTGCGACAATTCCCGGCAATAACAGTGAGTTTTCTCAGCCTATTGAGCTACGTTTTAATGAACTGATTTCAGGTATACGCAGTGATGTGGGGGTGAAGGTTTTTGGTGATGACATGCAGGTTTTGAATACTGAGGCTGCAAAAATCGCGAAAATCATTCAGCAAGTCGCAGGTAGCAGTGCGGTGAAAGTTGAACAAACTTCGGGTCTGCCTTTACTCAATGTAGAGATTGATAAAGCTTTAGCTGCCCAGTATGGCTTGAGTGTGAAATCTATTCAGGATGTGGTGGCTGCAAGTATTGGTGGACAAAGCGTGGGAGAGATTTTAGAAGGCGATCGTCGTTTTGATTTTGTTATCCGTCTTGGAGAGCAAGACCGTAGTGTCGCATCTGTTTCTCAGTTACCTATTCAGCTTCCAAATGGTGGCAGTATTTTATTGTCGGATGTCGCGCAAGTCTCGACCATTGAAGGAATCAACCAAGTCAGTCGAGAAAATGGTAAACGCCGAGTTGTGGTTACAACGAATGTTGAAGGGCGTGATTTAGGGTCTTTTGTTTCTGATGTACAGACACAGCTCAAAGCATACACTTTGCCAAGTGGTTATTGGATAGAATATGGCGGTCAGTTTGAAAATTTGGCTTCAGCCAAAGCACGGATGCAAATCGTGATTCCACTGGCTTTAATCACTATCTTTATTTTACTGATGGCGGTCTTTCACAATGTCAAAGAAAGTCTATTGGTCTTTACCGGGGTACCCTTTGCCTTGACCGGTGGTGTGCTGTTCCTTTGGCTAAGGGATATTCCATTATCGATGTCAGCTGGAATTGGCTTTATTGCCTTATCTGGTGTTGCAGTCCTCAATGGACTGGTAATGCTGACCTTTATTAAGGAATTAAGGGACAAATATCCAGTGCATAAAGCCGTGTGGCAAGGGGCTATTTTGCGCTTAAGACCAGTGTTGATGACAGCTTGTGTGGCTTCACTGGGTTTTGTACCAATGGCGCTGGCAACCGGAACAGGGGCTGAGGTTCAACGGCCACTGGCAACCGTAGTGATTGGCGGGATTATCTCTTCAACATTACTAACTTTGGTGCTGTTACCCGTGCTTTATCGTTGGATAAATGAAAAGAAAGTTTCTTAATCCAATAGATTAGTCGATTTACAGCAGAGATATTGGCTGTTATCCAATATCTCTGCTCATCATAAATAGAATAAGGAAAATATTTTATGTCAGAACATCATGATCATAGCCATGCGGTTGTTACTGAAGAAAATAGTAAGAAGTTAATGGTTGCCTTAGGTTTAACGACTACTTTTTTAATAGTAGAAGTTGTCGCTGCTTTTATTACCCAAAGTTTGGCTTTGTTATCTGATGCAGCTCATATGTTTACTGATGTAGCCGCTTTAGCTATTGCTCTTGCCGCTATCAAAATTGGTAAAAAAGCCGCAGATGATAAAAGAACTTTTGGCTATCAGCGATTTGAAATTTTAGCGGCTCTGTTTAATGCGGTGATGCTTTTTGTGGTAGCAATATATATTGTATATGAAGCTTATCAACGTTTTACGAATCCTGCTGAAATTCAAAGTGTTGGAATGATGATTGTCGCGGTCATTGGTTTGGTCATAAATTTGATTTCAATGAAAATCCTTTCTGCTAGTGCTGAAGGAAGTCTAAATATAAAAGGTGCATATTTAGAAGTTCTTAGTGATGCTCTAGGATCGATAGGCGTGATTATCGGAGGAATAGTTATTTATTTTACCCAGTGGATGTGGGTTGATACCGTAATCGCTGTGTTAATTGGCTTCTGGGTCTTACCTCGAACTTGGATTTTATTAAAACAAAGTATTCATATTCTGCTTGAAGGAGTTCCTGATGAGATTGATATTGAGTCGTTAAGAAATGATTTATTGAAGCTAGAGGGCGTTGAAGGGATTCATCAGTTGAAAGTCTGGGCTATATCCTCAAGAAATATTCATTTAACTGCTCATTTGGTTGCTCCGAATAGCAATACAGATCAACTCTATCAAAAGGCCTTAGAAGTTCTAAAACATAATCATAATATTACTGAAATTACGTTACAAATAGAAAATACGAAATGTAATACATTGAACCAACATAAACACTAATTTGGACTTTAGTCTTCATATAGATGTTTTGTGTAACTTTAAAGTATACCCTAAAATTACATTTTAAAAGTTCTTAAAAACATGTACCATTTAAATGTTTTTTAATCATAAGTAACATGTAACTTTGGTATTAAAGATTTATAATTTACGAAATTGTTCATTTTTATCCAATTGGGGCGTAAAAAGTGAAAGGCCAAAAAGTAGGCTATGTGCGAGTGAGTTCGGTCGAGCAAAATACGGGACGTCAACTTGAGGGAATTGAAGTCGACCGGATTTTTGTTGACCGTGCTTCAGGTAAAAATACCGACCGACCGAAATTTCAGGAAATGTTGAATTATGTCCGGGAAGGAGACCGGGTGATAGTACATTCCATGGATCGTTTTGCGCGAAGCTTAAAAGATTTGGTGACTGAAGTGGATAAACTGGTCAAACGAGGGATTGCCATCCAGTTTGTAAAAGAAAATATTACTTTTACGGCCCAATCCACCCCGATGGATAATTTGATGCTGCAACTGATGGGTGCTTTTGCACAGTTTGAACGTGAGATCATTTTAGAGCGGCAAAAGGAAGGAATTAAACTTGCCTCTTCTCAAGGGAAGTACAAAGGCCGGGTACATAAATTGAAACCTGATCAGGCTGAAGCTTTGCGACAAGACTGGAAGGAAGGGAAGTACCCTTCAAAAATGGCATTAGGCCAGGCATTTGGAATTAGTCGCCAAGCGGTATATCGGTATTTAAAAGCCGGGAAATAACTCAATTGAAATTGGCGACTATATTTAGTTTAGCTTATGAAAATCGTGAAACGTTGATTAAATAATAAGTGCAGAAAGCAAAGAGTTACTAATTTTATACAATATAAGTTTTTGATTTATAATTAATTAACTCGATTGCAATCTAGCTTTTTCAGCAACGATTTATCTTTTTTAAAATAGTATTAATTTATTTTTTTGAGAACAAACCTTAACAAAATTACAGTAGAATGAAAGGCTTAATTTAAATGCTGTAAAAATAGACAAATTTGTTTACATTTTTTATGTGAAAAATAACATT
>NZ_VPEU01000065.1:0-8331 GCF_013416975.1 Acinetobacter sp. YH18001
GAATGGACTGTGATGCACTTCAAAAAAATATCAGGAAATAAGATGAAAAGTAGATGAAATGCATTTTACAACTGAGAAAATTATGCTAATAAATAAGAGATGATTTTTTAGTCAGAAATCATGATGTTTCAGGAAGGAATATCTTAAGAAGCGTATTAAAAAAATGATTAAACAGGAGTTTCAAGATGCTTCAGCTATTAAGAAAATTATTTTGCTTGCATATCTATGAGTACGAGCAAATGCAGGAAATCGGGGAACACAGGGAGTGTCGTAAGTGTGGGATCAATAAGGACTGATGTTTTACAAAAAAAAGTGAGCGAGGGCTCACTTTTTTTATGCTTATACTTGGCTAATTTCCGTTAAAATTAGAGTGAAATTCCAAGCTGATGATCGGGCATATGAGCAAAAATTTTCATGCAGATACCTATATCGTAGACAGCAATCTGGCAGATACGCTGCATTGGCTTAGTCTGCATCAAGACAGTTATGAGTCTTTTAGCTATGATGCAATCACTCAGGAGTTGGTGGTGCATCATGCCAATGGAATGGATCAAATCAGAGTTGGAGATTATCTGAATGCCCGCTATGGCATACTGATTACTGCACATAACTTTTCAGCGACTTAATTCACTCCTATATTGCTTAGCCTGCCATCGCATCGGTCGCCAATGCACGTACACTTGGTTTAGGCTGCTCTGCAACCAGACCTAATTTCTCAAATAGCTTTTGGTCACGACCTTGGGCAGTATTTGGGGTGGTCAAAAGTTTTTCACCCGAGAAAATGGAATTGGCACCGGCCATAAATGCCAGAGCCTGATCTGAATCGGTTAACGATTCACGGCCCGCAGAGAGGCGGATGTAGCTTTTTGGCATCAAGAGGCGCGCCACTGCAATGGTACGAATCCATTCAATAACATCCAGTTTTTCTACATCTGCCATTGGTGTGCCTTCAATTGGAACCAGCATATTGATCGGGACAGATTCAGGGTGAATGACCAGCGTGGCAAGTTCATATAATAAACCAATCCGGTCATTACGGCTTTCGCCCAGTCCGACAATACCGCCACTACATACTTTTAAACCGGCTTGACGCACATAATCCAAAGTATCGAGACGGTCATCAAAGCTTCGGGTACTGATAATATGTGAATAATATTCACGAGAAGTATCCAGATTGTGGTTGTAGTAATCCAGACCGGCATCTTTCAAACGTTCTGCTTGGGATGCATTCAACATGCCCAGTGTCATACAGGTTTCCAGACCGAGTGCTTTAACTTCCTGCACCATTTCCAGAACATAAGGCATATCGCGCTCATGCGGGTTACGCCATGCAGCGCCCATACAGAAACGAGAGCTTCCAGAAGCCAGTGCCTGTTTAGCCTCCTGAATGACTTTATCGACCGCGATACGTTTTTCAGCTTCTAGCTTGGAATCATAATGCGCAGATTGTGAACAGTATTTGCAGTCTTCAGGGCATTTGCCTGTTTTGATCGAGAGGAGGGTGCTGACCTGAACTGTATTGGCATTGAAGTGCTCACGATGAACCTGTTGCGCCTGAAACAATAAATCCATTAAAGGCTGCTGATACAGTGCCTGTATTTCTTCACGTGACCAATCATTGCGTACTGCATTACTCGTGTTCATATATCTGTCCTTGTTTGTGCTTATTTATCATTCACCTCATCTTAATAAAAATGTGTGTCTGCCTCACTAGCAAAATATGACCTTCTATAACAAACAAAGCCCACACGGGGTGGACTTTGTCATTATACCTGAAATTTTTTATTCACGATGACCCCCATGAATATTCTGATTTTGCAGATCGTCACGATGCTGCTTGTTCAGCACTCGTTCATCCTGCTCATGCTGATTGTTCTTAGGAGAATCGATTGGCCCATGTTGGGGCTGCTGCTGTTGTTGCTTCTGCTGTTTAAGCTGATCTAGCTGTTCGTGCTGTTGCTGTTTTTTATCTTGCTCTTGCATCTTCAATCCCTCTCGTCATTTTTTCATCTCTTTCTTTATGACATAAAGTGATCAAATATTGTGTAAGCCTTATAAGAGATCGAGTGAGCCGAAGTAATAAATTGAAAATTTATGCTGTTTTGGTCAACTGTTCCTGAATCGCCCAATCAATATGCACCTGCACAATTTCGTCATGTAATGCCCGTTGATGTTGTAAAGCGTAAACAATCTTTTCATCAAAAGGTGCATTGCCCAGACCAATGGCGATATTGCGCATGAAGCTTTGATAACCTGTACGGCGCATTGGACTGCCTTCGGTCGCACTTAAAAAGGTGGTTTCATCCCATTGCCATAAATCTAGCAAGCTGACCTGATCCAGACCATGTCGTGGATGAAAATCTTCTACCGGGGTGATTTGGGCAAAACTGTTCCAAGGACAAATTAGCTGGCAATCGTCACAACCAAAAACCCGGTTACCAATTCCGCGGCGCAAATCTTCTGGAATAATACCTTTATATTCAATGGTTAAGTAAGCTATACATCGCCGTGCATCCAGCATATAGGGCTCGACAATGGCCTGAGTTGGACAGATGTCGATACAGGCCGTACAGGAACCACAATGTTTACTGGCAGGCGCATCAAAAGGGAGGTCCAGAGAAGTAAATAGCTCTCCAAGCACAAAGAAAGAACCAGACTTTTTATGAATCAGCAGGGTATGTTTACCTGTCCAGCCCATGCCAGCACTTTCAGCCAGTGATTTTTCAAAAATGGGCGCAGAATCGGCAAAAGGGCGTGATTCAAAATCGCCAACTTTTTTCCGGATTTTTGTCGCCAAGGTTTTGAGCCGACCGCGCATGATCTTGTGGTAATCCCGACCACGGGCATAACGCGCAATAATCGCGGAATTGGGTGCATACGGAACGTAACGTGGCTTTGGAGTCTCGACCAGATAATCCATACGCACGCAGATAATGCTGCGCGTGCCGGGGACAAGTAAGGCAGGATTGGCACGTTTTTCCAGATTATCTTCCAGAAATTTCATGTCGCCATGATAGCCACGATCCAGATATTCCTGTAAGCGCGCTAATTCTGCTTGAGCATCCGGTTTGGCAATGACACAATCAGAAAACCCCAATTCTAGCGCCTGCGCTTTAATCCAGGCTTTTAGCTCGGCTGGATCTTGTTGATAGACTTGAATTTGTGCGTAAGAATCGGGAATTGTCATAAACCAAAGACAGGGAATAAAAAATGCAGCAACAAGTTTACCATAGCCCTGTTTATCATAGCCAAAGTATTCAAGCATGGGAGCAGCGTTGGTTTCAGCAGCAAAATAGTTCCTATGGTTTGATGCAGCAGGTGGCTTGGTCAGTCACACAGCGTTTGAGTGTGCTATTTAAAGAAAAAAATATACAGAAAATAGCGGTGTGTTGTGGTCAGGGCAATAATGCTGGTGATGGTTATCTGATTGCAAAATATTTAAAACAGGCCGGTTTCGATGTAGATATTTATGCGGCTGAAAAGGGTCAATCAGTGGACTTGGCCAAAGCTTGGCAAGAAGCGCTGGATGCTGGATTGAAAGTAGGGCCGCATTTTCAGTTTAAGCATGAATATGACGCTTATATCGATGCCTTATTTGGCATTGGTTTAAATCGTGAGCTGGATGCGAACTGGCAATCCATCATCCAATTGATCAATGACCAGAAAGGTCTCAAAATCGCGGTTGATATACCGAGTGGACTGCATGCCAATACCGGTCAGCCTTTGCCTATTGCGGTTAAAGCGGATTTTACGTATACGGTTTTGGGCTTAAAGGCAGGACTGTTTACCGGACAAGCTAAGGAATATGCCGCTAAGGTTGAACTGATTTCTGCCATTCCAGTTGATGCCGAACTGCAACCAGTTGCCAAACTTTCCTCACAGCAGATTAAATTACCGAAACGTGAAGCCTTTGGTCATAAAGGCAGTTATGGTCATGTGCTGGTGGTGGGGGGGCATGCTGAAATGGGCGGAGCAGTGATTATGGCAGCAGAAGCGGCATTTGCTGCCGGAGCAGGTAAGGTCACCATTGTCTGTGATGCGAAACACCATACCGCCATTTTGTCTCGTGCGCCGAATATTATGCTGCGTGATATTAATGCTCTCAACATAGAGCAGCGCACAGCCTTAATTCAGCAGGTCGATGCAGTCTGTTTTGGTATGGGCTTGGGACGTGATCAATGGGCAAAAGAGCAATATCAGGCATGGTTTAATCTCATTCAAAATTCAGACTTAGACATTGTTTTAGATGCAGATGCATTGTGGTTTTTAGCCAAACAGCCGCAACAATTAAATTCTAAAACTTACACTACACCGCATCCGAGTGAAGCGGCAACTTTACTTGATTGTAAAACCTTGGACATTGAAACAGATCGGATTCAAGCGATTCATGCCTTAAGGCAGAAGTATGGCGGGCAATGGGTGCTAAAAGGTTCAGGCAGTCTGATTCTGGAACAACAGCTGTATATTTGCACTGCCGGGAATGCGGGTATGGGAACAGGCGGCATGGGGGATGTGCTGGCCGGGATGATTGCCAGTCTAAAGGCACAATTTGCTCAATCGATTCATTTGCATGAAATTGTGACGCTGCATGCACTGGCAGGGGATGAACTGGCCAAAAACGGCGAACGTGGTTTGCAGGCGCAGGACATGAAACATGCAATTTATCAGGTGGTTAATCGTGAAGGCGGCTAATCTGTCTGCAATCAAGCTGAAAATTTCAGGCCAAGTGCAAGGTGTGGGTTAGCGCTACTGGTTTGCTGAGCAGGCTGTGGCACTCGATTTAAAAGGCTAGGTGAAAAATTTAAGTAGTGGCGAAGTTGAGGCTGTTATTGTTGGCGCAGATTCACCGCTTCAGGAAATGATTGCACGAAGTTGGCAAAGGGCCTGCTTCTGCAATCGGACAAGCAATTATTCCAGAGCATCTGCAATCCGACTTAGGTATTCAAGGCTTTAAAATACGGCGCTAAACATTAACGACGACGGCTGCTGACCCGACTGCGGCCACGTGCCATGCCGCCCAAAGCATTGAGTACCGCCATTTTACTCATACTACCTGAGGCATGTGCATGACAAATGGCAGCCGCCAGTGCATCGGCGGCATCCTGTTGCGGTTTGATGCTGAGTTTTAAAATATTCATCACCATCATCTGTACCTGCTCTTTATCGGCAGCGCCATAACCCACTACAGACTGCTTGATCTGGCGCGCCGTATATTCAGCAACTTTTAAATCCAGATTGACCAGCGCGGCAACAGCAGCACCACGGGCCTGACCCAGTTTCAAGGCAGAGTCCGGGTTTTGTGCCATAAAGACCTGTTCTACCGCGGCTTCTGTTGGGCCATAAAATTTTACAATCCGCTCTACACCGGCAAAAATTCGTTTTAAACGTTCAGGCATTTCCGTGGTTTCTGTGCGGATCGTACCGGCATCGACAAAAGTCAGTTTGGAGCCGTCTTTTTCGATAATTCCGTAACCGGTTAAACGAGAACCGGGGTCAATCCCAATAATTAATGACATGCCTGCACTTTAAAAATAGAATAATGCCCATATTGTTACATAAGCGTATCAAAAAAGCTTGATCCTGATGAAGCAGTTGATTACATCATCCTATTATTTATTTTACTGAGATTAGATTAATTTTCATGAAATTATTTCTTATTATCCTTGCAGGCTTAATCCTAGAAGTATTTGTCTGGATTGGCGTGGGTGACCTCGTCGGGAGCATGTGGTACGTATTTTTCTGGTTTGTCGCTGCATTTTTTATTGGTATGAACCTGATCCGTAAATATTCGGCCGGTGTGATGCCACAGATGCAGCAAATGCAAATGGGGCAGATGAATGCAGATCCTGCATTAACAGGAAATTTACCTAAAATTTTAGCAGGCTTCTTCCTGCTTCTTCCTGGCTTAATTAGCGATGTACTGGCGGTATTAATGCTGATTCCAGCCGTGCAGCAGGTATTTAAAGCTGCCATGATGAAGGCGATGATGAAACGTCAGCAGGCCATGATGGAAAAAATGATGGGTGGCATGATGGGCGATATGGGGGGGGCGCAAGGCCAGAACCCCTTTGCCGAGATGATGCGTCAAATGCAGGATATGCAAAACCAGCAAGCAGGTCGTGGTGATTCAACCATCATTGATGGTGAAGCGCGTGAAGTGAAGCCTGAAGCGAAAAAAATTGAAATGAAAGATATCAATCCAAAATAAGATATCCATCTGCAAAGTTCAAAAGGTTGTATTTAAACCGAATCTGATGATTCGGTTTTTTATTGGAATATTCTCATTAGTTTGAACAAACGTTATAATCATTTTTTATAATTTAACGCTATTTTAATGTCTCTGCTTTTTACCATCTGCCTTCTACATTTTGTTGCTCAACTAAGTCCTGGCCCTGATATTCTACTGATCGCCAAAAGTGCTGCATCTACCACACGCCAAAATGCCCTGAAAATTATTGCAGGTATTTCGGCCGGTATTATCGTGTGGGTGGTACTGACACTGGCCGGATTTACCGTTTTAATCGAGCAATTTCCATGGGTCCAGCAGGTCTTGATGCTGCTCGGTGGAATATTTCTGGCAAAAATGGGCTGGACAATGCTCAAGGGTGGTGTGCGCAGTTTTAGGAATAAACATCAGCCCGAAGATGATTCCAATGAACTGGCACAACCCGAAAATTACTTTATGTTGGGTCTATGGACCAACCTCTCTAATCCTAAAACGCTGATCTATTTTAGCAGCGTATTTTCACTGGCACTGAGTTCATCAGCCTCGGAATATCTGAAAGCACAACTCGCGGTGATTATTCCCTTGCAGACTTTTATCACTTTCGCTTTACTCATGTTGCTGATTTCACAGCCGAAAATTAAAGCTCTGTATCAGCGTTCAGGGAGTTATATTGATATCGTTTCAGGCGGGCTATTTTTACTCTTTGCGTTATGGTTATGGTATGACGCGCTTATTTTGATGAATTAACTGGATGATCATCCAAAGTGGATTCGGTGGGTTTAAGTGAAGAAGACACTAAATTTTCTTGTGTTTTAATCGCTGTTTGATAGCGGTTGGGTCTTAAGCTGGTTTCGGTATTTTCAGAACCCTGATAGCTAAGGCTACGGTTGGCACGCTCGCGTAATCCACCTTTTTTAATTAACTGAACCATTGCATATCTCCCATTCCAAGAATTGCTATTGTAAATCAAATCTGGCAGCTATGAAGCTGTTTTTCTGCATAGCGATATTGGTATTAAAGCACCATAAAAAAAGACCTGTTTTTCGGAACAGGTCTCTCAATCAGAGCTAAATAAAATTAACGAAGGCCTTTATTTTCTTCTTGTAAAACATCGAGTATAGAGTGTTGTACGGGAACTTCTTGTTGTTGTGATTGCACATAGACGTGCACCACTTTAAATACGATCGCTGTAGCAAGACAGGCCACCAGACACAAAATCCAGAAGCCAAAAGGACTGCGAATATGATGCGAACCGCAATCTGGACATGATTTTTCTGTAGATTCCACTACTTTTTCGCAGCAGGCACATTGATATTGGTAGTGCATTGTTCTTCTCCCAGGATGTTATCCTTTTTTATTCTTCGATCATGAAAGATGATTTGTCACCCTATCATAGGAGAGCTTTCGCAGGCTTGCAATACGAGATTATCGACAGTTACAGACCATCTATACAGAATCAAAATTAATGACATGCTTATGACAAGATTAGCAAGAAGATGAATGGACGCAGTGCTTATAAAATATACTGAATTTAAACCGGTAGTTATTGAAAAATAAAGCCCGCTTCAAGCGGGCTTTATTAGGGTTTTGTTAAGGATTACTGACCTGAGCGGATGATGTAATCAAATGCAGACAGTGATGCTTTCGCGCCTTCACCGGTGGCAATGATGATCTGCTTATACGGAACAGTAGTACAGTCACCCGCAGCAAATACACCTTTCACATTGGTTTCGTTGCGTTCGTTAATCAGGATCTCACCACGATTTGACAATTCAACCGCTGTTGCTTTTAAGAAATCGGTATTCGGCAACAAACCAATCTGTACGAAGATCCCCGCCAATTCAACAGTGTGCTCTTGGTCAGTCGTACGGTCTTTGTATTTCAGTGCAGTCACTTGTGAACCGTCACCCACCACTTCAGTCGACAAGGCATTTTTAATTACCGTGGTGTTTGGCAAGCTTGTTAATTTGTCTTGCAATACCTGATCCGCACGAAGCTTGCTATCAAACTCAACCAAAGTCACATGCTCTACAATCCCTGCAAGATCAATTGCAGCTTCTACACCTGAGTTACCCCCACCGATTACCGCAACACGTTTGCCTTTA
>NZ_VPEU01000066.1:0-8067 GCF_013416975.1 Acinetobacter sp. YH18001
TTGTGCTGGCGACAATAGCAAGAGTGAACCACCTGATCCCTTCCCGAACTCAGAAGTGAAACCTCTTTGCGCTGATGGTAGTGTGGGGTTACCCATGTGAGAGTAAGTCATCGCCAGCTCATTATTCAAAACACCCTCAAGCCAAGGCTTGGGGGTGTTTTTTTGCATGGGATAGTATTATAAGTAGATGAAATTGAGGCAGGTATTTAAATCCTAGATCCAAAAGTAAAATCAAAGCCATTCAAATACTATAAAACGAGTCTCTGCTGTTGCGCAAACATATCTGTTTACTTTTCTATGCTGAATTTCTATGAAGACTTCTATATTGTAATATTAATTTAGAGAAGAAAGAAGCGTGGAGAAAATGATGGTAGCGCAATTTAAAATAAAAATTTTACTCAGTTGTTGTGCTTTGGCATTGACTGCCTGTCATGCCGATAACTCATCTTCTGGCAGTATTCAAGAGGCTTCCACCTCATCTTCTAAATCTGAAGCTACAGCCTCAAATGTACAAAAATATAAGATCGCACAGGTGGCACAATTTAATGAGCCGTGGGCAATTGCATCACTCAAAGATGGCCGTTTACTGATTACCGAACGTAAAGGAAAATTACAACTTTTTGATCCACGTACCAAGCAGAAAGTCGAAGTTAAAGGTATTCCTCAAGTTGCCTATGGTGGCCAAGGAGGCTTGGGTGAAGTCGCTTTACATCCGGATTTTGCAAACAATCAGTGGGTCTATCTCAGCTATGCTGAACAAGGTCAGGGTGGCTATGGCGCAGTGGTGATCCGTGGCAAACTGGATTTAAACCAGACTGCCCCTCAATTGACTCAAATTGAACGGATCTGGACTCAAGTCCCTAAATTTTCAGGGCAGGGACATTATGCACACCGGATTGTATTTGGACCGTATGGTAAGCTCTGGATCGGTTCAGGGGAACGGCAGCAATTTACTCCAGCACAGGATATGCAGTCCAATGCCGGTAAAATTATTCGTTTAAATGATGACGGTTCAATTCCTGCTGATAATCCTTTTATGAATCAGGGTAAAATTGCCCAGCAGATCTGGAGTCTTGGACACCGCAATCCTTTAGGCATGGCTTTTGATCCACAGGGGCAGTTCTGGGTGATTGAAATGGGCCCGAAGGGTGGGGATGAGCTGAATAAGATCATCAAAGCTAAAAATTATGGCTATCCAGTGGTGTCAAATGGTGATCATTATGATGGCAAGCCCATTCCAGACCATGCTACTCGCCCGGAATTTGAAGCGCCAGCACTGGATTGGACGCCGGTCATTTCTCCTTCAGATCTGTTGTTTTATACAGGAAATGTATTTCCACAATGGAAAAATAAAGCGATCACGACTGGTTTGTCTTCCAAGGCGCTTGTGATTGTGGATACGACACAGAATCCGGTCAAAGAAGTCCAGCGTGTGGATATGAAGGAGCGGATTCGTGGCGCGATTCAGGCCAGTGATGGTACGCTTTGGATAATTCAGGATGGCACGCAAGCCAAGTTATTAAAAATGACCGCACCTTAATCCTTTTTTTGAAAGGCTGCATTTGAACATGAAATATCGAGCGAGACAGAATGCTCATGATTTGCTGACGACCTGAGTAAATTTTTTAAGATGATCCTGATATGAAAGAACAAGGCCTCGACATCCTGTGAAGGCCTTTTCATATTCTGGCAAAGGTATAATGTCTGTTATACCGATCAGCATCCTGCTTGGTGAATATTTTTATTTTTCTGATAAGACTGCCTGTCTTGGTATGACTCGAATATAGCCCGAAGTAGTGTAGCCCAATAGGGCATTTAACTGCATCGATTGTAGGTCAAAGCTGACAGGTGAATTTCAAAAATAGCAGTGAAAGAATGATTATTCAACCAAAGCAGCAGTCCATCATTTTTATTAAATGAATCATTAAACCCAACCTGAATATTTTAGTTTGAGCACGATCTAAGCTTAAAAACAAAAAAGCCTCAACATCCTGTTGAGGCTTTTCTGGATTTGCTTCTCAGATCTGACTCCTGTCTAATCTGTCAACGTCCTGTTGATTTGCGCTTGTTATTGTTGTCGTATCGCTTTGCAGACGTCCTGTCTGTCTATGTAGTGACTATAGTCCTAACTAAGCGTAGTACATAGCCGCTAAATGCAGCGGTCGCTGTAGGCGAAAACCTACGATGCTGTCGGCTAAAGTCTCAAGCACTGACATACTGAATTAATTTATCCACCACTACTTTTAGATTTTTAGTATCAAATTCATTGCCCTGGAACGAATAATCCTTATTTCTTGCGAAGATGTCACGGATTTCAATCACGGCATTGGTATCGATCAGTCCAAGTTGAGTCCCGACCTGACGAATCTGGTCTATTGAACGTGAACCGTTGGTGACACCATAACCAATATAGGCTGCCGGTTTGCCTTGCCATTCCTTGGCAAGGTAATCCAGCGCATTTTTTAGCGCAGGGCTGTAGCCATGATTATATTCAGGTGTGATAAAAATAAAGGCATCGCCGCGCGCAATTTTGTCTGCCCAGTCTTGCTGTTTGGGCTGATCATAGATCCCGGTCAGTGGCGGATGAGCACCGCTAAAGAGTGGAAGAGCCCATTCTTTTAAATCGACAATTTCAATTTCAAGCGTACTAAAACCATAGCTTTTAATTTCCTGCAGTACCCAGTGCGCCACTTTAAGCGCGGTACGCCCCTCACGTACACTGCCGACCACAATATAAATTTTCATACCTATTCCTTTCTGGGTTTCTTATCATCCAATTAAATTAATCAGATTTCAGAGAGGTGACTAGAGATGATTTGTATCCTGAGTATAAAAAAGCTCCCGAAGGAGCTTTTAAAAATCATGCGATTAGCAGATGTTTTACATCAACTTTAGGCCTTGCTGACCGGCAGGGGTTACTTTAAAGATTTCCACTTCAAAGGTGATGTTCTTGCCTGCCAGTGGATGGTTAAAGTCCACTTCGGTGATGTCATCATTGACTGAACGTACCACACCATACAAGGTCGCCTTGGCTTTGTCTTCAAACTCGATCATGTGACCCTCGATCGGACGTTCTCCAAACTTCACCGTATCGAACTTCTGGATGTTTTCCGGATTCCACGGACCAAAAGCATCTTCCGGAGGCAGACTTACAGTACGACGGTCACCGGCACGTAAACCAAACAGTGCTTTTTCAAAGCCTGGCAATAAATTACCATCGCCAATCGTGAGGCTGACCGGGGCTTCACGGCTACGGGTATTGTCAATTTCTACACCATTTTCGATCGCGACAGAAAAATGCAGCTCGACCTTAGAGCCGTCTGCAACCCGGGTTTCTTCATTAGGATGAATAAAATCAGTCATGTTGTGCTTGCGCCCGTTGAATTCGATGTTTTTCTAAGAAAAAGGTATCAATTAGCATCAGAATAGTGCCAAGCGTGATGGCACTGTCTGCGATATTGAAAGCAGGGAAGTGGCTGTTCTGGTAATACACATGAATAAAATCGACCACATAGCCGAGACTGACCCGGTCGATTAAATTACCGATTGCACCACCCAAAATCAGGGCAATTGCTAGCGGTAAAACCTTCATGTTTTTTGGCATACGCATTAGCCAAAAAACAAAGATCACAGACACAATCCCTGCCAGTGAAGTAAAGAAATAACGTTGCCAACCACCCGCATCGGACAGAAAACTAAAGGCAGCGCCATAGTTATGCAATAGTGTCCAATTTAAAAAGGGCAGCACAGGGATAGGATCTGCATAGTTCAGATTCGTCACTGCAATCCATTTGGTCCATTGATCCAGAATGATCGCCACAATGGCCAGCCCAATCCACCATAAATTATGTGGATAGAACTGGAATAAGCCCTTTTTAGTCTGGGTATTAGGCATATTTTCTCTCTTCGCCTTGGCCTGTAGGAAGGTTAATAATACAACGGCCACAGAGTCCTGGATGTGAGCTATGTGTATTTACATCCGGAAGCACATGCCAGCAGCGTACACATTTCTCGCCATCTGCCGCAGAGACTTTCACGTTAAGCCCTTCAAGATCTGAGGCTTCACCTTGTGTAGCCTCAAACTCGTTCACGATCACTTGCGAGGTAATCAGAACGAAGCGTAATTCATCATCGAGACGGTCAAGTACGGTTTTCAGTTCTGCAGTTGCCCACAGTTCAACTTTCGCCGACAGGTTCGAGCCGACTGTTTTGGCACCACGTGCAGTTTCAATAAACTTGTTCACGGCCGACTTCACCGCAATCAGGGTTTGCCATTCTGCTTCTGAAATCACGTTGGCTGTAGACGCGACCGGAATGTCATACCATTCAGTGGTGAATACATATTTCTCTGATTGCTCAGGAATCAGTGGCCATGCTTCTTGTGCAGTAAAGCTCAGGATCGGTGCCATCCAGCGCACAAAGGCCTGTACCAAATGATACAACGCAGTTTGTGCAGAATGACGCGCTTTTGAGTCCGCTTTGGTGGTGTATTGACGGTCTTTGATGATGTCGAGGTAGAAACCACCGAGGTCGTTGATACAGAAGTTAGTTAATGCGCTGGTCACGATATGGAAGTTCATATCTTCATAAGCTTGCTGAACGGTTTTCTGAACTTCCGCTGCACGTTGCAGGATGTATTGATCCAGTGCAATCAACTGATCGACTGGTAATGCATCTGTTGAAGGTTTGAAGCCATTCAAGTTCGCTAACAAGAAACGCAAGGTGTTACGGATACGACGATAACCATCGGATGCACGGCTAAAGATTTCTTTACCCGCGGTCATTTCATAACGGTAATCCGCAGAGGCGATCCAGAAACGCAAGCCGTCTGCCCCCATATCTTTAATGATGTCTTGCGGTGTGATTACATTACCGATTGATTTCGACATCTTGCGGCCTTTTTCATCGACCACGAAACCGTGAGTCAGCAAGCCTTTATACGGTGCGCGTTCATTGATGGCAATCGAGGTCAATAACGATGACTGGAACCAGCCACGGTGCTGGTCTGAACCTTCAAGATACAAATCAGCAGGATCAGTTAAGTCTTCACGTTCACGCAGTACCGCATAATGGGTGGTACCAGAGTCGAACCAAACGTCTAGCGTATCGCGTACAGCATTGTATTGCTCCGCGTCCGCACCGATGAATTCAGATGCATCACGGTTGTACCAACCATCAATGCCTTCTTGTTCAATCAGTTTTGCTACGATTTCGATCAATTCAGGTGTACGTGGGTGCAATTCATTGGTGTCTTTATGTACGAAGAACGGAATTGGCACGCCCCAAGTACGTTGACGTGAAATACACCAGTCCGGACGACCTTCGATCATGGCCTGAATTCGGTTTTTACCCCAATCTGGAACGAATTGGATGTCATTTTCAATCGCATTCAACGCGCCCTGACGCAGGCCTTTGGCATCCATGCTGATAAACCATTGTGGTGTGGCACGGAAGATAATCGGGGTTTTATGACGCCAGCAATGTGGGTAGCTATGCTTGATTGGCTTATGCGCCCACAGCTTATTGGCTTCACCCAGCGCCGCAATAATTTGTGGATTGGCTTTATAAATGTGTTCACCCGCAAACAGTGGCGAAGTCGGTAAATATACCCCATTTCCGCCGACTGGATTGTCAACTTTCAAGTTGTACAATAAGCCCACTTTATAGTCGTCCACACCATGACCCGGAGCCGTATGTACTGCACCGGTACCACTGGTGGCAATCACGTGCTCGCCCAAAATGACCGGTACCTGACGATCGCTAATTAAAGGATGTTGCAGAACAAGGTGTTCAAGTTTGCTACCGCTAAAGCCTGCAATTACTTCGAATGAAGTAAAACCATAACGCTCAGTTGCAGATTCCACCAGATCTTTGGCCAGGATAAAGTTTTGTGCTGCTTTTTCGTCACCACGTGCTTTAACCAGTTGATACTCAATTTCGGCATGTACGGCAACGGCCTGGTTGGCAGGTAGTGTCCAAGGCGTGGTGGTCCAGATGACGATGTCTGTTGAATCACTAACAGTTACACCCAAACGTGCAGATAAATCCGCTAAATCAACCACCGTAAAACCGACATCAATGGCATCTGATTTTTTATCTTCATATTCAACTTCAGCTTCAGCCAAAGATGAACCACAGTCCAGACACCAGTTCACCGGTTTCAGACCCGGCTCGATATGACCGGCTTTGGCAATCGCACCCAATGAACGTACGATGTCCGCTTCCTGTTTGAAGTTCATGGTCAGGTAAGGGTTGTTCCAATCACCGAATACACCCATACGCACGAAGTCTTTCTTTTGCAGTTCAACTTGGGTGTAGGCATATTCACGGCAGGCTTTACGGAAGGTAGAGGCATCTACCTTGACGCCGACTTTACCGACTTTTTCTTCAACTTTGAGTTCGATTGGCAGACCGTGACAGTCCCAGCCCGGTACATAGGGTGCATCAAAACCATCCATCACGCGGCTTTTGATGATGATGTCTTTTAATACTTTATTGACCGCATGACCCAAATGGATTTGACCATTTGCATAGGGAGGGCCGTCATGAAGTACATATTTTTTCTTGCCAATACGCGACGCACGAATCTGCTGATAAATGTTGTCGGCATACCACTCTTCTAACCATTTCGCTTCACGTACTGCCAAATTTGCTTTCATTGCAAATTCAGTACCTGGGAGGTTTAGCGTGGCTTTATAGTCCACTGCATTTTCAGGAGTTTGCTTATCGCTCATGCAAGTCGTCTTCCAATCTAATCAGTTATGTTACTGACACGTTTTACAATAAAAATATGGGATATTAAAAGGGAAATGTAGGATGATTTCGACGAAACTCCAGCAGTTTCTCGACATCATCATCAATTCCGGCTTTTAGCGCTTCAAGCGAAGGATAGTCCTTTTCGCCATGTAAATAGTTTAAGAACGTCACCCGCATTAACAGGCCATACAGATTAGCAGAAACATCCGGAAAATGTACTTCTAATCGCCATTCTGGATGGGCTTGTTTGATGGCTGGGCGTGTTCCCACATGACCCGCACCAAACAGGGCAGTGGGGTCATAACCCGCAATGCCTGTTTTAGTAGCATGATCATGTTTTACTTTATCCCTGAGGGATTCAGTTTCACAGATGACTTCAACCCCATAAATGCCATTCAGACAGGGCTTATGCCGGTTCAGTCGTACATTAATGGTTGGGAAATCAATGGTTCGGCCAATCTGATCGCCGTATTGCACCCGTCCGGTAATACTATAAGGCCGGCCGAGTAATTTGGCAGCAAGGGCTAAATCGCCTGCTTGTAAAGTTTGACGAATCCGGGTTGAACTGACCCGTTCACCCTCTAAAGCAATGGTGCTTAAATTGGTGACTTGGAAACCATAATTGCGCAGGAATTCGCTATTGCCCTGACGGTTTTTACCGAAGTGAAAGTCATCACCGAGTACCAGATGCTGTGCATTGAGTTTGTCTTTTAAAATATCGGCAAAGGCTTCTGCAGTCAGGCTGCGAAAAGTATGATCGAATTTCGCCACCGCAATATAGTCCACACCGAGTTCAGTCAGGTATTCGACTTTTTCACGTAAGGATGAAATCCGCGGTGGGGCTTCATAACCCTTAAAATATTCAAGCGGTTGCGGCTCAAAAATCATTACAACAGATTTTAAACCCTGTGCTTCAGCCACCTGTTGCAGCTGACGGATCATCGCCTGATGACCTAAATGCACGCCGTCAAAATTGCCGATCGTCAAGGCCGTTTTGGGTAGTTCAGAATGAGATGCTAAAGCATTTAGACGGAGCAGCTGCATGGGCAAATCAAGTGCTTGGAAAGATCGAGAGGCTATATATTGCCATAATCTCGCCGTTTCGTCTTGTTGTTGTGTTTTTATGCAATATTTTTCTTGAAAATTCATTTTCCTGAATATCAAATCAGATTGTTTTTCGACGCTTTAAATGGATCCGATCAGCGCATTCCTGCTTTTCATTCAGCGAATTTTGCTTTCTAATGTCAGCGCTTTTCTTTGTATTTTTCTTTGTATCAGGTATTTCAAATGTCCAATCTGGCACTCATCATG
>NZ_VPEU01000067.1:0-7817 GCF_013416975.1 Acinetobacter sp. YH18001
TTAAATATAAACCGCGCATCTTGCTCGCCACTTGCTAGGATGGCTCTATTATAGGCATAACTCGGTTTAATTGCCGCAGTCCTGCTGTTTCCGCGACCGGGTAGCAACAGATTTGCAGTTTTTTAGATTCTATTTTTATTAAATTTCACATATATTTATTTGGCATTAGCTAGATTATATAAATGAAGTGTTAATTAATAATCTCTTATTAATTGAAAGTAATATATCAGTAGTTGTAAAGCTTAAGCTGGTTTTTATTGGTTGAAAAGTGTTTTAAAAAAACAATAATTATAAAGTATTGGATAAGTGGTATAAGAAAAATACTTATCCATAAAATGTAACTATATTTGAGAATAAGATTTTTATAGGTGGTGTGTTGAATAAAATTAATATATGTTATAAATAATCAAATAAGAATATCTATGCCAGAAGGCATCAATGAATTAAGAAAATATTTGAAAAGTAAAATAAAAATAAAAGGAATATTGGGAATGGTGAAAAAAATATTAGTGACTGGTGGAGCTGGTTTTATTGGATCTGCTACCGTCCGGCATATTATCAAAGCGACTGAACATCATGTTTTAAATGTTGATAAGTTAACTTATGCAGGCAACTTGGAGTCATTAATTTCTATATCAGCTCATCCCCGTTATCAATTTGCTCAAACTGATATTTGTGATCATGTATCTTTAACACGATTATTTTCAGAATTTCAGCCAGATATCGTCATGCATTTGGCAGCAGAGTCTCATGTGGATCGTTCGATCGATGGTCCAGCTGAATTTATCAGCACCAATATTGTAGGTACATATACCCTCTTGGAGGTCGCACGAAAATATTGGCAAAATTTGGGTGAAATCAAAAAGTCTAAATTTAAATTTCATCATATTTCAACAGATGAAGTCTATGGGGATTTAGAGGGGACAACCGACTTATTTACTGAAGCCACAGCTTATTTGCCAAGTTCACCTTACTCGGCAAGTAAAGCCAGCTCGGATCATTTAGTACGTGCTTGGCATCGAACCTATGGTTTGCCGGTCGTGGTCACAAATTGCTCAAATAATTACGGGCCTTATCATTTTCCTGAAAAACTGATTCCTTTGATCATCTTAAATGCGCTGGATGGAAAATCCTTACCTGTTTATGGCAATGGTCAGCAGATTCGGGATTGGCTTTTTGTAGAAGATCATGCCCGTGCTTTATATCAGGTTGCGACCAAAGGCAGGGTAGGCGAAACCTATAATATTGGGGGGCATAATGAAAAACAGAATATTGATGTGGTTAAAACCATTTGCGCCATCTTGGATGAACTTAAGCCACGACTCAATGGCCAAATATATGAAAGCCTGATTAGCTTCGTTAGTGATCGGCCTGGTCATGATTTACGTTATGCCATTGATGCTTCAAAAATTGAGCGTGAACTTGGCTGGAAACCACAAGAGTCTTTCGAGACCGGTATTCGTAAAACTGTGCAGTGGTATCTGGATAATCTGCAATGGTGCCGTCGCGTTCAGGATGGTTCTTATCAGCGTGAACGTTTAGGGGAGGCAGTCTAATGTCAAGATCAACAAAGGGGATTATTTTAGCAGGTGGTTCGGGCACACGCTTGCATCCAATCACTAAAGGAATCTCGAAACAGTTACTTCCGATTTATGATAAACCTATGGTTTATTACCCATTATCTGTGTTGATGTTAGCCGGTATTCAGGAGGTTCTTGTCATCAGTACCCCGGAAGATATTGATGGGTTTAAGCGATTATTAGGTGATGGCTCACAATTTGGCATGCAGCTAAGTTATGCGATTCAGCCTCGACCTGATGGTTTGGCACAAGCCTTTATTCTGGGTGAAGAATTTATTGGGCAAAGTAATGTGTGCTTAGTGCTCGGCGATAATATCTTTTATGGGCAAGGTTTTACCCCCATGCTGCGTCAGGCTGCTGAACGTCAAAAAGGAGCCACTGTTTTTGGCTATCAGGTCAAAGATCCTGAACGCTTTGGGGTGGTGGAATTTGATCAACAGCAACGTGCTATTTCAATTGAAGAAAAACCGGAAAAACCTAAATCTAACTTTGCTGTAACGGGTCTGTATTTTTATGACAATGATGTGATTCAGATTGCCAAACAAGTACAACCTTCTGAGCGAGGTGAACTGGAAATTACCTCCATTAACCAGGCATATCTGGAACGTGGTGATTTAAATGTTGAATTGCTGGGACGTGGCTTTGCCTGGTTAGATACAGGTACACAGGGAAGTCTACTTGAGGCAGCTCAATTTGTGGAAACCCTTGAAAAGCGTCAAGGTTATAAAGTTGCCTGTCTAGAAGAAATTGCAATGAATAATAGCTGGTTAAGCAAAGAACAAGTGTTAGCCATTGGTCAAACGATGAGTAAAAATGGCTATGGTCAATATCTGATTTCTTTGGTGGGGTAATCATGATGAATCTTATTGAATGGATTGATTTACCTAATCTGGGAGATCATCGTGGCAGTTTGGTGGTCGCTGAAGCCAATCGGAATATTCCCTTTCATATACAGAGGCTCTACTATATTTTTGGCGCTCAGCCTGATGTTCCTCGCGGGTTTCATGCACATAAAGAGCTTCAACAAATTGGGTTTTGTCTTCAAGGCAGCTGTAAAATATTAATGGATAACAGTAAAGAAAAACAAGAAGTGTGCGTAAGTCAGCCCAATAAAGGATTATTAATTCCGCCCATGGTTTGGCATGAAATGCATGATTTTTCTGAAGATTGCATATTGTTGGTATTGGCAAGCGATTATTATGATGAAAGTGACTATATCCGTAATTACGACCAGTTTTTAAAAGAAGCAGATAAAACTTTTATTGCATAGAAAATGAGATCATAAAATTAAGAAAAATAATTCACAAGTATGATGGCTTTGTTACTCAAGAGACTTCAGAAAATAGAATTTTAAATAATAATAAATATGAAGGAGATGTATGAGATGATTAAGCCGCTTACATCATTGCGTATGTTTTTTGCGCTATTTGTTTTTCTTAGTCATTTGGCCTTTTTAAAAAATGACACGCATTATGCAAATATTTTTAACAGTATTTTTGACGAAGGATTTTTAGGCGTCAGTTTTTTCTTTATATTAAGCGGATTTATTTTATCCTATAACTATAAAGAAAAATTTTTTAGAGGAAATATTTCAAAAAAAGAGTTTTATATTTCTCGTTTAGCAAGAGTATATCCAGTACATATAGCAACTACGGCAATTGTACTTCTGTTGACCTTTAGCCAGTCTGGACAAGGATGGGAATACTTAATTCAACACATTTTTCTAATACAAAGCTTTTTTTTAGAAGAAAATATTCATTTTTCATTAAACTCTCCATCCTGGAGCATTTCCGATGAATTGTTCTTCTATTTACTTTTTCCATTTGCATTTTTAATTTCTGAAAAAATAAGAAGCTATATATTTATTTTTTATCTTATAGGTATTCTGGTTTTGAATATGCAGCTTGATAAAAACCAGAATCACTATTGGTTGTACATTTCACCATGGGTACGTTTTTCAGATTTTTTACTTGGTATTATCCTGTTTGATCTTTATGAGAAAATAAAAGTTAATTATTCTAAAGTGAAGATACCTACTTTTGTATTTGAATCAGGAGCGATTTTACTTTTTGTCTTATTCTTTGTATTTCATAGCAAGATAGATATCAGTTATAGATACTCAATTTATTATTGGTTACCTATGGCCACCATCATTCTTGTTTTTGCATTGTCTCATGTTGTTAATGAAAAAAGTATTATTACCAAGTTTCTATCAAATAAATATATGGTTTTGGCGGGAGAAATCAGTTTTTGTTTTTATTTGCTTCATGTTTTGGAAATACAAGTTTTAAATTATATAAAAAAGATGTTTTTATTTGATATAGATTTAATGTTGTTTTCATTGATTATATTTATTGTGACTTTAATAGCCAGCTTTATAATGTATAAATATATTGAAAAGCCTCTAAATAGAAAGATGAAGAAATTTTTATTAGAGCCAAGTTTTAAATCTAAGAATAATGAACTGAATAAATAATATTGGGGTTTTCACTTTAATTCATATCAATAGATTAGTTTTGATAAATGTGAAATTAAAAAATGAATAACAAATTTTTATACGAGATTGATAAGAATGATACCTTTTCTTGAGCTAAAAGCGATAAATGCTCAATACCGTGACAAACTTATAGCAGCTTGTACACAGGTCATTGATTCTGGTTGGTATATCTGTGGCAAAGAGTTAGAGGATTTTGAACGAAATTTTGCGAATTATTGTGGTACAGAGTATGCCATAGGGGTTGCCAATGGATTGGATGCTCTAATTCTGACCCTGCGTGCATGGAAAGAACTGGGTAAACTGAATGAAGGCGATGAAGTGATCGTACCTTCAAATACCTATATTGCAAGTATTTTGGCAATTTCACAGAATCATCTGAAACCGGTATTGGTCGAACCGGATATCCAGACGTTCAATATTGATGTTAAAAAAATTGAAGCCGCGATTACCATCAAAACAAAGGCAATTTTGCCTGTTCATTTATATGGACAGCTTGCTGCCATGCCAGAAATTATGGCGCTTGCCAAGAAACATAATTTACTGGTTTTAGAGGATTCAGCACAAGCCCATGGCGCTGAAATCGAGGGTAAAAAAGCAGGGAATTGGGGAGATGCTTCAGGCTTCAGTTTTTATCCAGGAAAAAACCTGGGTGCGCTGGGTGATGCCGGGGCAATTACCACCAATGATGCTGAATTGGCCCATATGCTTAAGGCTATACGTAATTATGGCTCACATGAAAAATATAAAAATTTGGTCATGGGAGTAAATAGTCGCCTTGATGAAATTCAGGCGGCTATCCTGAATGTAAAACTGCCATTTTTAGATCAGGAAAACCAGCATCGTCGTCAGATTGCAGATCTCTATTTAAAAGAAATTCAGAATCCAGCCATTGTGCTTCCACTTAAAAATATAAATACCGCAACTGATATGCAGCATGTTTGGCATTTATTTGTGATCCGGACCAGATATCGGGAGGAATTACAAAAATATTTGGCAGAGCATGGGGTACAGACATTGATTCATTATCCGATTCCGCCCCATAAGCAGCAAGCTTATAAAGCATGGAATAACTTAAACTTACCAATTTCAGAACAAATTCATGCGCAAGTCTTGAGCTTGCCGATAGGGTCTACTTTATCCATGGATGAAGCAAAGCAAGTTGTTCAGTTATGTAATGGTTTTCAAATATAGATGAATTTACTTCAGACCAGTGTACTGAATGGGGTGGCGGTCCTGATTAAGACCATAACCCTGTTTGTACTGAATAAAATTCTGGCTGTATATCTGGGGCCGACTGGATATGCAGCTTTAGGTCAATTCCAAAATTTTATTCAAATGGTGACTACTTTTGCGGGTAGTGCAATTAATACCGCAGTCATTAAATATACTGCTGAATATCATGAAGATGAAAGCAAACAACGTGCAATCTGGAAAACAGCAGGCAGTATTGTTTTTGTATTTAGTCTGATGTTCGCATTTTTGATTTTAATTTTCCAAAGGCAGCTATCACTTTATATATTTCATACACTTGAATATCAAACAGTTTTTGTATGGTTTGCAGTATTTTTATTATTCTTTAATTTTAATACCCTGTTTTTAGCGATACTCAATGGCAAAAAAGAAATATTAAAGCTGGTACTTGCCAATATTGCGGGTAGTTTATTTGCGCTTATTGTTACGAGTATTTTAGCAATAAAATTACATTTATATGGTGCCTTAATTGCATTATCCATTTATCAATCTATTGCGTTTATAGTGACGTTATTTCTGTGTTATCGAGCGGATTGGTTTAAGTTTTCCTCTCTGTTTGGAAAAATAGACTTAGAAATTACTAAAAAATTTAGTTCTTTTATCTGGATGGCATTGGTCAGTGCGATCTGTGTGCCTTTATCACAAATGTTAATTCGAGCCTATTTAAGTCAGGAATTTGGCCTGGTGTATGCCGGTTACTGGGAAGCCATGATCCGTCTAAGCACCGTATACCTGATGCTGGTTACAACAACATTGGGAGTCTATTACTTACCGCGCTTGTCAGAACTCCAGATGATTGATGAAATTAAGAAAGAAGTTTATTTAGGCTATAAGTTTCTTTTTCCACTGGCTGTGGCAGGTGGAATAATTATTTTTGTGTTGCGTGACTGGATTATCAAAGTCTTATTCAGTCCATCTTTCGCACCCATGCAGAGCCTGTTCTTTTGGCAAGTGATGGGAGATGCACTAAAAATAGGAAGCTGGATACTGGCTTATTTGATGCTAAGCAAAGCCATGACCAAACTGTACATATCTACAGAGATTATATTTACCTTGTCTCTTATTGCTTTGACCTATGTATGTACCCAGCTTTTTGGATTTGAAGGTGTTTCAATGGCCCACCTCATAAATTATGGAATGTATTGGGTCGTCATCAGTTTTTTTATATTTAAATCATTAAAATAAAGAGAGATAATATGATAAATGGCCAAGCTTTAGTTTCTGTCATTATACCAAGTTATAATCATGAAAAATTTGTGTGTGATAGTATCCAGAGTGTCATTAACCAGTCTTATCAGAATATTGAGTTAATTGTCATTGATGATGGATCTACAGATTCTTCAGTAGAAAAAATACAAGAGCTGGTTCCACGATGTGAAAAACGATTCACCCGGTTTGAATTTAGGCATCGACCGAATAAGGGCTTGAGTGCAACCTTGAATGAAGCACTAGAATGGGCGCAAGGAGAATATTTTTCTTCTCTCGCTTCTGATGATATAATCTTGGAAGATAAAATAAAAATACAATCCGAATTTTTAAAGCATAATAAAAATTGTATTGCAGTGTTTGGAGGAATATCAGTTATTGATCATGATTCTAATCAGATAAAAAATAGAATTAAAAAAAGAAAAAACTATAGTTTTGAACAAATTTTATTGTTAGAGCATGATTTGCCAGCCACGACACAACTGATTCGCTCAAAAGCTTTGAAAAAAATCGGTGGTTATGATGCTGAGGTAAAAATTGAAGACTGGTATATGTGGTTGCTTTTAGCACAAGAAGGGGAGTTATGTTATCTTCCTGTCCTGTTTGCTAAGTATAGGCTACATGATAATAATATGCATAAGCAAACCTCTCTCATGCATGATTCAAGAATGATGATTTTAAATGAGTACCAAAATCATATACTTTTTAATAAAGCAAAAAAAAGAGCGTTATGGATAAATGCGTTTGAATTAGGGTTAATATCCAAAAAGAAATCATTAGAAAAAATGCTAGGAATTTTGAGAGAATATCCATCTGAAATTTTTACATATGATTTTTTCAGATTTTTTTACTGGTTATTCATTAAAAAAGAATTTTAATAAAAATTAAGTTTAATCAATATTATTAATTTTAAACAGGTATTAATTTTTTTAAAAAATACTAAATCAAAAAAAATAAAATTAATAATATGAAATATTAATCAGTTCTTTTGCTTTTTAAAGCATCAGATAATATAAAAGGAATGGATAATGATTATTTTAAATGAAAGTAATTCAAAAAATAACATTATTTTTTTAAGTGATAATAATATAAGAGATAAAGTAGTTGTATATCTTGTATTGTTTTCATTTTTTTTATCTCAGTTTTATTTTTGGTCAAGTGGGGTTCCGCAGTTTAGTCACATTTTTATTATGGGGGCTATTTTATTATTATTTAATAAAAGTTCTTCAATAAATATTGAATACTCTAATACAATTTTATTGTTTGTCGCATATGCAATTTGT
>NZ_VPEU01000068.1:0-7578 GCF_013416975.1 Acinetobacter sp. YH18001
TATTTTCACAATAAACAGTGTTTATATCAAGCCTCAAAATGATAAGTCTTCGTTAATTCGTGTTTTAAATCGTCAAATAAGTATCCTAGATCGAGCTTTGCCCGCTTCTGCGTGTCCGTTTTACGGTTGGCATGCAGTACGTGTGGTAGGAATAAGTGTCACTGGCGTATTGTAGCTATAGTCGAAAGGCTAAACCGCTTACAGGGGAACTTCACATAGGCGGAGCGTTGGGAGTAGTTACATAGGACTTGTTAAGTTGTACGTTGGGGAAACCCTCGCAGAGATACAGGCAATGTAACGACAGGGAGCGCGTGGAGCGAAGTGCAAGACTTTGAGTCCTTGTCTGCATAGTTTGCAAAGCTATGTGCGGATACGACCGATATACGTGGCTCCGAAGCCAAATATATACGGAACATCGGCAGTACTTAGGGGATGTGTCATTTTTTTAAATGACGGCCCTTAGGGTGAGTATTGCCGAAACTCTCTCAACCGTTTCCAAAGCCAAAGCACGAAGTGCGACGCTTTGGGGGCGAGTTGAGAAGTTGAGAGCATTTATTTTTTTGTTTTATGAAAATGTGGGGCTGTTTTCTGAGATACCAATATATATTCTGCTTAGGCTATTATTTATGTAGTACCCCAGCTTCTCTGTTATCAAATTCAATTGTATTCACATCGTTATTTTTCCATAGTCTATCAGCACATACTTCAGGAAATGCAATCATTTCCATTGTTTTTATATTCCCAAAAACAGTATTTCTGCTAAAAATTTTTCCCCATTTTTTTTCAATCTTTAGTGGTTCATTAGTACTTACTGCATAGTAATTAGACTTGGCATATCCTTTTGAACACATGATAGTAAAATTATTTACAGTACTTTTTCCACCTAATGTGGTTGTTTTTAAATCAAAAGATCGAATGTCGTTGTAATCGTTGTTGTAATCATTTTTTATTGAATCTCTGTCTAAGTATATTTTATTGAGAGTTTCTTTTTGCTTATCTTTGATAGTAACACCGATAAGTTCCCACTTAGGTTCAGCATGACAAATAACAGGTAAGATAAAACTTAAGGATAAGATAATATTTTTCATTTATATAAGGTATAACTAAATTAAATATTAATGATGAAGAACTTGCAAAATTATTGTCCCAGCCGACACAGCTGTAGCTCCTCTTAAAAAAGAGGCTTTTTTTTAATCAAACCCGAGTTGCGCTATGATTTTAGGGATCAATCATCTTGTTTCTCCATATCTTAAACAAGCTGATGCGTTGACCTGTGTCAAATATTCAATCATTAAGCACTTAATCAATTGCCTTGTCGTCACCTCAAAAGTCGCATCAATTGATCGGCTGTTTGAGCAATCAAACCAAACATCAAATGACTCATCACCTTAGCGTGACCTCGATAATAAATCACCCGACCGCCAAACTCATCCTTTAAACGGGCATTACTGCGTTCAGCACTGCTACGGGTTTTATATCGCTGTGCTTCCGCTTTGCAAAATTCTATTTTTTCACCCTGACGCTTGTTGTGATCAATCAACGGAACACGACCTCTTGATCTCACAAACTCTCGAATATCCGTACTACAATAACCTGCATCCATCAGCTCATAACATGCCGTAACACGCTGTTCACTCATCAACGATAACGGCAGGGCAACACGACTATCATGAACGACCGCACCCGTCAGATAAGCACTGATCACTACACCACAACATGCTGTATCTAAATGAAGCTTGTAGCCTTTGGTACTCTCAGAATACCCTTTTGAGTTCGTTTTTGTGCCAACAGAACAGCCCGTAGGTAAATCTCGGAGCATTTCAGGAAGTGTCTGTGTGAGTTGAATCTGAATGGCAGTTAATATTTTAGTGGTCAAGGTCTTAGGCGAGTTGAATGCAGGGCGACCTCGTTTTTTGGCAGGCGGTTTTACAACAGGAGGGAGAACTATTTTCTCAACACCTTCGCGTGCTGGAATCATGGTTGCATCACGGCTAATATGACCGATTAACGTATCCGCAAGATTGGACTTCACCATCTGCTCATGAACGCGAGTGGTTAGTTTACGCGCTGCAAATTCAGCAAAAACACGGCTAAATGTCCCTTCGCTGGGTAGTTTTTTATACAGATTGAAGCCGCAAATTCGCCGCAATCTACGATCAACTTCTAGGCGTTCAATCAAGCCCCGTGTGGTGACGATACCAAGTTCAGCTTTTGCAATAAAGGCACATGCCAAAGCGCAGCGGTCAGCAGGAGGTCTTCCCACAGCACACCCTTGATATTGGTATACCAAGGATTCGATGTCACTCCACTCGAGCACACGAATAATGCGTTCGAGCTTTGAGCTGATGCCGTCTAAATCGGCTGCGACTAAAGGAATAAGTTCGTATTGTAAGGCTTGAAACCGTTGTTTGAGAAAAGGGCTTAATGTAGTATTCATGCTGTAGATGTTAGGGTGTTGGTTTAGAAGCTCATTTTAACATCTACAACTTTTTTCAAAAAATGTTAATTCAGGCTGTTTGTGGAGTTTTGCAAGTGCCTCTTAAGGCTATTGCCTAAGTAGAGCTGATTGAATCTTAGGGATTGGAAATTTTTAAAATGAATCATAATGGAGCCGATTTGGATCAAATAAAGTTAAAACAAATTAAAACTGACTTAAGTGTTGATGGAATTGTTAAGCTATCTCAGTTTATTGATAAAAAAGAAGTAAATTTAATCAAAGAGAGTTTGGTTGAAGAACTGAAACGTTTAAAAATTTATGAAAATAATAAAATAATCTCTAAAGAATTGAAAAAATTGAGTCATTTTCAACAGATTGTCATGTTGTCCAGAACAGTTAAACAGCCAAAAACTTTAGAAAAATATTCAGATATTTTGGGTGAAGTTGTATTCAAAATTTTTGCTAAAAAGTTTTACTCTGATCAGAAACAGCAACTTCTACTGACATTACCTCAACAGGAAAAATGGACACTGAATGATTTAAAATGGCATGTCGATTCACATTCAACAGCTTTTGAGTCACTGCAATTTTTTTTAATCATTGATGATATTCAACCTCATGGTGGTGGAACTCTAGTTTTGAAAGGTTCACATCATTTAACTGAACGATCTTCTTCAAGTCAGCTGAATCATTTATTGAGTACGAAAATATTAAATCAGCCTTTTGATTTTCAGAATAAAAAATTAGAGATCATTGAATTAACTGGCGTACAAGGGGATGTGTATTTAATGGATATGAGGGTTATTCATTCTCCAGCGATAAATGCTGCAAAAAAGATAAGAATGATGGCAACGTATAGATATTTTCAGAATTTGTAAGATAAATAAAGAAAACCCATCATCCTGACAGGATCTTCTTCATAAGAGATATTCCTAATCCATGCTGACATTCACATAGAAAAGAAACTATTGATAACACCTAGATTATATTATAAAAATTAACGTATTTTACGTAAATTGAGAGTTTCTTGTCCTAACTCTTTCCAAATTTGCCATTTCATATCGTTTGGATCTATTTCCGCAGTTTTAAGAAGAACTCCAAGCAATTCGGCAGGATCTCTTTTATCTAGGTTGGCAATTTCAAAAAGTGCACCTAATTGGATGAGGTGACGTGTACGAGCTTTACGTTCAGCTTCCCTTTCCACATTCAATAATTTTCTAACTGCTATTTTTTGCTTATTCGCCCGGTCTATAGCTTTTTCAGCTTTGATCAAGGCATTCAGTTTTTTCTCTTGGTCGGGTGTACGGTATTGGAGTTGAGCTAATTCTAATAAAAGTTTCTGTGCATCACTGGGATTCTTTAAAGCTGAAATGTAGGTAACTTTTTCAGACAGCCATTCATTATTCATATTCAATTCCTTAATTCAGATACCGCAAAAGTACAAGCTCAATACTCAAAGAACGATAACAAAATAATTACGTCCAATGTACGCAATTTTGTTAAAGTTCGTTCTAGAGATTCTCGCCTGTACTTCCATCAAATTTTTGATGGCGCGCTTAGACGTTTCTCTACTTCGTAGAGAAACCTAAGCACGTTAGGGACTTCATCCCTAAAACCCTGAAACTTCTTTTTTTCGTTCAATTGAAAATTGAATGAAAAAAAGAAGTACCAAAACTAGGAGCAACAACATGCAACTAAAACAGGTATTGGGAAAGATCAAAGATATTATTTTTGGCGTTATCGCAGCACCGCTACTCATCCTCATTATGGTGCTTGCTTCGATACTCGATCAAAGAGCGTTTAAGAAGGAACGCAACCAAAAAAAGGAACAGGATAAAACCTAATGGCGATTGCTCGTTTAAGTGTCAAAGTCGGTAAGGCAGGCAAGGCAGCACCGCATGCCGAATATATAGATCGAGATGAAGAAAAAAAGAAAAAAGAGGAACAGGCTAAAACTGACCTTGAACATAGTGACTATGGAAACATGCCGAAATGGGCAGAACATAATCCGATTAACTTCTGGCAGGCAGCCGACCTTTACGAGCGCAAAAATGGCAGTACCTATCGAGAATATGAAATTGCCCTACCGAGAGAAATGAATGCTGAGCAACGCCTAGAACTGGTTGAGGACTTCATTCAGTCCGAGATCGGTTCAAGATATCCGTATCAGTTTGCGATTCATAACCCTAAAGCAATGGACGGCAACGATCAGCCCCACGTCCACCTCATGTTTAATGAACGTCTGCAAGATGGAATCGAACGAGATCCAGAGCAATATTTCAAACGCTATAACGGCAAAAATCCTGAACGTGGCGGAGCTAAAAAAGATAATACAGGCAAGAGTTACCAGGAACGAAAAACCGATATTAAAGACCTACGCCAAAGATGGGCAGATTTATGCAACAGCCATTTAGAAAGACATCAAATTGACAGCCGTATTGATATGCGAAGCTACAAAGAGCAAGGCATAGACAAAGAACCTGAAAAGAAACTGCTACCAAGCCAAGCGAAGAATCCTGAAATCAGGGAAGCCCTGCAACAGTCGCGTACAGCCCATAAAGAGCTTGTAGGGCTAGACTTAGGCGACCCGAAAAAAGACCTCCAAGACCTCAAAGACAGCCCAATTTCAGACAAAGAAATTAAACAAGGTATTGAGAGCTTTAAGGCTGATTTTGATAGCTTCAAACAGCTTGCTTTGGAACAGTACAAAGAACAGCAGAAATTAGAACGAGAGCAACAGAAAACAATGAAGTTTAGAGGGATGAGCCGATGACACCTGATGAAAAAAAGTTATATGCATTGATGGCAGTTGCAGAACAACAGCAGAACCTAGTTAATCAGGCCGTTAAAGAGCTTCAAATCACCGAAGAACGCATTCAGAAGGTTATTGCAGGGCAAACCCATAGCACCGTATCAAAATCGCTAAATACGGGTTTACAAGAGGGCACAGCGGAGCTGATTAAGACCGCCAAAGCACTTGGACGCTTGAATAATTCAATTGAATCAGCCAGTGATCAATTTTCATGGAAGCTCATTGCCATTGTTCTAGGCATCTTTGCCATTTTGATGCTAGCCATGACTTGGTTATTTAGTGTTTATATCAAACCTTTAGGCAATATCCCGCAGATCGAGAGCCTAAGACAGCAAGGTATACAGTTTGATATTGGAAGCTGCAAAGTTAATGGTGAATCTAAAACTTGCGTCCGAGTGATGAAAGAGCAGTGCGGATATGGAAACGATAAAGATTTTTGCGTGATAGACCCTAAATAGTGGAATCCGAAAATAAAAATTAAAATTCTGTTATGGCAATAATTGGAACTTCGATACTTATATTCTTACATTAAAAGTAATGAAAAAGTAAAGATAATGCCTTATATTATCTTTACATTATTGGTTCTTGGAGGGATTAACCATGTCCGCAGTCAATTTCAATATGCGTTTAGAGGCAGAACTAAAAGAAAAAGTTACTCCTATTTTGGAAGACTATGGTTTGACTATGCCTCAAGCATTCAAACTGTTCTTGAATCAAATCGTTAAAACTAAAGCGATTCCTTTGTCTTTTGACTATGCACGAGAACCTGCTTTAACTCCTAAAGCAGCAGCCAAGTTACTTCAATCTTTAAAAGAGATTGAAAATGGCGAGTACACCGAGTACGAAACAGTAGAAGAAGCCATTCAAGCAATGTCGGAAGAAGCTAATGGCTAAACGAAAAATCATCGTAACCAGCTCATTTAAACGAGATATTAAAAGACGTTACTTAGATTTGGTTACGGCTGAATGGGCCGAGGTACTGGCCTGTTTAGTCGCTAATAGTCCATTGCCTGAAAAATACCTAGATCACCCATTAAAAGGTGGTGCTGAGTTTAAAAATTGTCGAGATTGCCACGTTAAACCCGATTTAGTCTTAATTTATAGGCTCGTAGGTGATGATGTTTTAGAATTACACCAGTTAGATAGCCATTCAGAGATTTTTGGTTAAGTGACCATTCAGAATTGTTTTTAATGTTTTGAAATTAGTAAAAGTTAAGGAAGTTGTTATGTTGAAGCGGTCAAGTTTAGAAAGAAAAGAGTTCAAGCAGGAAGAGCTTGCACTAATGAAGAAGCTTGATTTAAATGATATTGAGATTATTAAGTCTGATAATCTTGCACAACTCTTAATTTGGACTTCTGAACTTGCTGAATATCATCATGCTCAATTTATTGAATTTAGTCATAAGTTAGATCATGTTGATGAAATAGAAGAGCGAGAAGATATTAATAAGAAGATTATTTTTTATAGAAAAAGTAGATTTTCAGAGAATCACATCAAGGATTTCTATCTAAAGAAGCTATTGGATCAAGGGGAAGCGACCGTAAGGGGATATATCAAACATCCGATTAAGCAGGATACGAAGTATGCTGTAATTTCTTATCATGGATATGATTTTATTAGTTTTGCGACGCCTGAAATTATTGAAAAATTTCCTTTAAATTTCATTGATTTTATGCAAATGGAAGCACCAAAAACACTGGCCGATATACACCCCGACGAAGCTCTACTGCTATCAACTATCAAGGATTTTATAAAGCCTTTTAAAGAACAATATAAAAAAATAAAGAGCAAAAATAGAGAGATAAAAGAGCACAATGTGGTCGTACATGCAATTTATATAAAAATTAAAAATAAAGAAGCAACTTTGCAAAAGCCAACAGATTCAAAGCCTAAAGAATCTAGTCCAAAGTCTACTGAAAATAGTGCTGTGCCACTAGAAATGAAGCAGGTAGCCATTCAGAAAAATATGGCTCCACAAGAAAAGCCAATTACTGTGATTAAGAAGCGAAAATTTGCTTTAAACAAGGATAAGTAATTTGTAATTTAAAATTATAAACAAAAACCCCTCTAAGTCTTGCAACTTAGAGGGGTTTTCCAGTAAATTCTACGGTACGCAGTTATTTGATGTCACAACCATCTAATAACGAAGATCATAAGGTTTAGCGACCGTTATGATTTCACACTAAGGCTGGTACCTGAACTCTATTTTCACAATAAACAGTGTTTATATCAAGCCTCAAAATGATAAGTCTTCGTTAATTCGTGTTTTAAATCGTCAAATAAGTATCCTAGATCGAGCTTTGCCCGCTTCTGCGTGTCCGTTTTACG
>NZ_VPEU01000069.1:0-6744 GCF_013416975.1 Acinetobacter sp. YH18001
GGCCAGCAAAATCAGATACTTGCTTATGCACCAGTATCATTAGACCTAAAATTCCACACGCCCTATAATACAGCGGGTATTGTTGGATCACTTAAAAGCAAAAAGGCGTATATTTCGGCACCCTATTAGACTGTTTTTATATCGTAGGTGTTATCAGAGAACATGATGAAAAATTACTTATCACTGCGGCAGTAGTTAATCGTCATACTGTTCAAAATGATACTTTTGTAGACAGAAATAAAAAGTGCATGTTTCAGACACAATTGAAGGTGAATTTACCATCTAATTTACCTCCTGCTATTATTCCTTACCCTGAACTAGGAAACACTTATTCAAGCAGGGATGAACTAAGCAATCAGCTTCTATATAGAAATGCTCCTGTTTTTGCAAGAGGACATGGCGTGGCATCGAATTGGAATAGCTCTCCATATTTAGAAGTGAAAGCGGTAACGTCAGTTTATACAGAATCATTGCCTACGTTCGAAACGCCTAGTATTTCTGCTGAAGTTGAAATTGATAAAAATAACAGTTTGGTTATTTCCATGGAGTCATTAGCAAACTTTGAAACAGGGGGAGATGGTGATAGGCAGATTAAAGCTCTGATAGATGCTTATTCTGATTGGATTATTAAAAAATCAAATGATATAGATAAATTAGATTTAAAGTTGCATGAGACGGCTAAAAATCATATCAAAAGCTGCCAAGAGGCTTTAACACGAATTAAAGAGGGGTATTCTTTAATACAGACTAATTTGAAAGTACGGCGAGCTTTTCAATTAGCAAATAAAGCGATGTTGAATCAACAAAAACATGCACCCAAATCAATTCGGGAAGTAGAGTTTGATGAAAACGGACACCCTTATGTAAAAAAACCATTTGTAGAAAATACAAATGCTAAAGGAATATGGCGTCCTTTCCAGATAGGCTTCTTGCTTATGTGTATTCAAGGCGCGATTGATAATACTCATGTTGATCATGAAAAAGTAGACCTTATCTGGTTTCCAACCGGGGGGGGTAAGACTGAAGCATATTTAGGGATTGCAGCTTTTACCCTGATATTTAATCGTTTAGAAAAAGCAAGTGAAGCAGACGGCGTACAGGTGTTAATGCGTTATACATTGCGCCTCTTAACAGCGCAACAGCTGCAGCGAGCCGCTACTCTGATATGTTGTCTTGAAGTTATACGTCGCGAAGAGAGTATCCCTGGTAAACAATTTAGTATTGGACTTTGGGTTGGAGGGGAAAATACTCCTAATAAGCGTAGTCAGGCAATTAATGCACTAAAAGAGCTAAATTCAAACCTCAAGAAAAATAAAGACACTAATAACCCATTTTTAATTGATAGATGTCCATATTGCTCAACGCAAATTGGTATTGTGAAGGGTAATAAATCTAAAACTGTTGTCGGTTATAAAGAAAATAGACAGTTAAAGACAGTAATGTTCTCTTGTGTTGATATCAGTTGTCCGTTTTATAAACAAATACCAGTTTTTGTAGTCGATGAAGATATTTACGATGAACGACCGTCGGTAGTAATTGGGACTGTAGATAAGTTCGCAATGCTGGCATGGCAACCAAAAATTCGCAGTATTTTTGGTTTAGGTGTTGATGGTAAACGGTGTGCATTACCACCACAATTAATTATTCAAGATGAACTTCATCTGATATCAGGACCACTTGGTTCAATGGTTGCTTTATATGAACCGCTGATTGAAAAATTATGTTCAGAAAACTTGAATGGCATTATCAGAAAACCAAAAATTGTTTGTGCTACAGCTACAACCAAAGGATATCAAGAACAGATAGATGGTATTTATGGACGTAAAAATGTAAGTATATTTCCACCACCGGGACTGGAAGCTGACGACTCATTTTTTGCAAAATATGCTAGAGATTCAGAAGGTAAACTTTTGCATGGTCGCAAGTATGTAGGAGTGTGTGCACCTGGTTTAAATTCAATTTTGACAACCCAAGTGCGAACACAATCAGCACTTTTATTCGCAGCTAATAGGGTCGATATTGAACAAAGAGATCCATGGGTTACCTTACTTTCTTTCTATAACAGTATTAGAGAGTTAGGTGGTGCTATTACACTGTTTCAATCTGATATTGTTGGATATTTATTAGAGCAGAAAAGAAGATATCCGAGGTCTATTCTTCCAAGAAGAATATATCCAGACCAAGGTATGGAGCTTACTAGTCGATTAAAAGATGATGAGATACCTAAGGCTATTGTTGCTCTAGAAGAACGGCTTAATGCTCATGAGCATAACTTAAAAGAAATTTATGAAAACATAGGAAAAGAGTTAAAAGGTTTAGGAACTAAATATCCAGAAATTTCAGAGTATACTTCTGCCGTCAATCAAAGAATTGAAAAATTTAATAGGTTGGAGTTAGAAGATTATTATTTCTTAGAAAATATAAAAATGTTTCTTTCTAAGAAAAGTCCACAAGTGAGATTACCAAAATATTGCAAAAGTCTTTATGAGCTATGTATTAATTATAATGTGAAAGCCTTTTGTCTTGCCTCCAGTATTATTGAAGTTGGGGTTGATATTGACCGACTATCTGTCATGTCGATTATTGGCCAACCTAAAACTACTGCACAATATATTCAGGTATCTGGCCGTGTTGGGCGTAAAGCTGATGAACGACCTGGTTTGGTTGTTACTATTTATAATAACTCTAAACCAAGGGATAAATCTCATTATGAAGACTTCAGAGGTTATCATCAAAGACTTTATGCGAAAGTTGAACCTTCATCAGTAACTCCTTTTTCTAGACCTGCAATAAAAAGAGGAATGAAAGCAATTACTGTTGCCAACATTCGTCAGACTTCTTCAGTCAATGTGAAGCCAAGTGATATTGATGTATCTGTAATAGAACGATGGATAACTGAGCTGTTTAAGCTTAGGGGTAGCTCAATGACTGAGGATGAGAAAATATATTTAACGAGTTATTTAAATAAGTTTTTGCAGCGGTGGGATAAGGTAAAAACAGCTTATAATGAATGGGGACAATTAAGACCAGATTCTGAACCCGCTCAACAAGATCTTTTACTTCCATTAGGAACCTCTCCTAAAGCTAGTTCTAAAATTGTTTGTCCAACAAGTATGCGCAATGTTGATGGAGAGTCTGCTCTGTGGATCACAGGGGTTTATGATCAGTTTGAAGAGGAGGATGATGAAGGTGAGTAAAAAGAGTGAAGTAAGAACCAGAAAAGGGCAATTAATTCATACCTTTGGGCCAGGTGCTATGCAGATTAACAAGAATGGTATATCTATGCTAGCTTGTGGTTTGGATTATTGGTTTACTCAGGATGGAACAATTGAGCGTATAAAAGAAAATGTAGTAAAACAAAAATATGCACTTACTGATGAACGTTTAGCATTCAAATTGGGGGTTGATCATTTTAGAATACCACCTGATGAAAAAACGATAGATGGTCACCAGAAATTACGCAGTCCTATTCCTGCTATCAGATTCCCATATTGGCATATATGTAGTAATACCAGTTGCCAACGCTTGGTTAGAATTTCATCAATAAGTGAAGATGAACACAAATGTGAGCATTGTAATGCTCCTGTTTACCAGTCACGTTTTGTTTGTGCTTGTAGTAATGGTCATATACAAGATTTTCCATGGTTTGAATGGTTGAATGCACATAATAATTCCAACTGTAATGAGTCGACTTGTAAGTTGGCACTCGTAGGAACTGGTAGTACAGCCATTTCTGGTGTAAAGGTAAAATGTATAACCCATCGCTCTAAACCTGCATCACTGGCTGGTATTTTTACTAAATCTCAGGATTCAAATAAGGAACCATCATCCATTTTTAAAGAAAATGGTATTCATTGCTTGGGTCATAAACCTTGGCTCGGATGCAATAGTTTCGAACCATGTATCAGCCTATTTCTGCTGCGCTAAGACAAGCTACCAATATCTATTTTTCCAAAGTAAGTTCATCAATTCAAATTACGACTGTTGGAAATAATGTAGATAGTGACATTGAGGAAAAATTTGAAAACTTACAACCTGATTTAAAGGAGATAATCGAGTCTAGTGGCGAGATTGACCAAAAAGTGGCATACATGTTTATGGCTACTCATGGTATTTATTCAAAGGATGAGCTATTTAACTTTTTTAACAATCAGAGCAAAGATACTGATATAACAGCAGTTCCGGATTCAGAATTGGAATATAAATTTCAAGAATACCAGCAGCTTATTAAAGAGTGTAAAAATGGTCCTTTAATAACTAAAACTTTACAAATGGAAAATTTTGAATCATGGTTCAGGGATTTTTTTTCTGGAGTCACTCAAGTTAAAGAGCTAACGATTACAAATGCTTTTTATGGGTTTGATCGTATAGAACCACAGACTAATAGAACAATTGAGAGTTATAAGAAAATATTAAGAGAAGATAATAGTCGTGACTCTAATTGGTTACCGGCGGTTCAAGTGCATGGTGAAGGGATTTTTCTGCAATTTAATATGGAAAGTATTAAGCAATGGGCTTCAATTTTTGAGAAAAGAGAGGCTTTCAGGAATTTAGTTGAAAAAGCAAATAAGATAGCATTAGTTCAAAATATTGGAGACATTGGGCCTGCTTTTCTCTTGGCTCATACATTTTCACATCTTTTAATTAATCAACTTATTTTTGATTGTGGTTATAGTACGGCTTCCTTAAGAGAAAGATTATATGTTAGTAATAATCCTGAAATAGAGATGTGCGGACTCCTTATTTATACAGCAGCAGGAGATAGTGAAGGATCTTTAGGCGGTTTAGTTCGAATGGCTGAACCAGAAACACTCCAGCTTGTGATTAAAAAAGCTATAGAAAGTTCCAACTGGTGTAGTTCAGACCCTATTTGCCGTGAAATTGGTGATAATGGTGGTCAAGGGCCTAGAGGAATGAATTTGGCTGCATGTCATAATTGTGCATTATTGCCAGAAACATCATGTGAAGTCTTTAATTCACTTCTTGATAGAGGGGCTGTAATAAGTAGGGAGTTGAATGATATAGGTTATTTTGACAAATTATTCACTGCATCTAAAATTTCATAGAATAGATATACTAATTTATCTGACAGTATTAGATAAGACAGATAGCCTTTTAAAATTTATTAATTTGTTACTATTAAATATATGGTCAGGAGAAGTTTAGAAGTGTTATTGCTTCCCTGACCATTATTTAATATGTTAATAATTTATTTTGTATTGATTAAAATTGTGTAATTTGGGGATTTTATAAATAATTTAAGGCCTATTTTTATTAAAATAATATCTTAATAAAATGCAGATAAAGAGATGAATATGGTAGATATCGTTGATGTTTCTACCCGAAGTCGCATGATGGCAGGTATAAAAAACCGGAATACAAAACCGGAGATACTCATCCGAAAGTTACTACATAAAAAAGGATTCCGTTTTCGTCTTCATGTAAAAGATCTACCAGGTAAACCAGATATCGTGCTGCCTAAATATAAGGCTTTAATTTTTGTGAATGGATGTTTTTGGCATGGACATATAAATTGCCACCTTTTTAAATTACCCGCTACACGAACTGAATTCTGGCAGGCAAAAATAACCCGGAACCAAGCTAATGACTGTAAATCAATAAATTTGTTATTAGAGAATAACTGGAAAGTATGTGTTGTATGGGAATGTAGTATTAGGGGTGCAACCAAAGATCCGGATAGAGTAATAAATATTATTTCCGAATGGTTAGGTGGAGAGAGTTCTTTTATTGAAATTGTTTAACTTCGCTTTCAGTACTAGTGACCATACAGCAGGCCCAATATTCTGTCAGTTATGACTGAATATCGGACTTCATTTTTATAAATTACTATAATGTTTTTTTAACAATGAAAACACAATTTTACTGATCTGGTGTGCCAGAAAGGGAGGTACAGCATTTCCGACCTGCGTATATTGATTAGTACGATTTCCCTCAAATATATAATTGTCCGGGAAGGTTTGTAATCTAGCTGCTTCTCTTACAGTCAGACTTCTACACTGCTGTGGATCATAATGAATGAAATAATGTCCATCTTTTGAAATATGGCTGGTTATTGTAGTAGCTTCCTTTTTAGCAATCTGCACACGAAAACGGTCATTATAAGAACCTGAATTCCAGTTCTGATGTTGTGGTGCCAGTTCAGTCGGGAAATTTTCTGCTTTAGGCGAAACATCTTTTTGTTGACCATATAAAGCACAGAAACTGTATCTGAGCAGATCTGACTCCATATGTCCTCTCGTCTCATGATTGAGCACTAGTTTCAGCTCAGGATCAAGGATCCATTCCTTCAAATGGTCTGGCAACTGGTTTGATGATTTATATTTGTGAACAGTTTCTTTTCTTTTTAAATCTTTAAAGGGGTACAGATCTTTTTGATTAACCTCAATATTGATGATATTTAGTTTGCTTAGCTTCTCGGCATTTTTTGAAACAACCTGCTGCCAAGAGACATAAGAATCAGTTTGTTTGGATAACCCACTTCGTAATTTAGGTAAATCGCCAATAGCCTCTTTAACGGTAACTTTCGGATAAACATTATTATCCAAGATATCCGGTATTTGTTTAATATCTTCTCTCACACCTATCAGAATAACACGGTGTCTTGCATTTTAGTGTACAGGACAGCGGCATTGGCCTGAGTGGTACCGATCGTAAAAAATTATTCGAGTCTTTCTCACAGGGCGATACCTCGGTCACCCGTCAGTTTGGCGGTACAGGACTGGG